>NZ_LSSO01000144.1:0-59851 GCF_001645205.1 Brevibacillus sp. SKDU10
GCGCATCTATTTACTTTATCCATAAATGAAAGCGAAAATGAGATTGGTATATTCCACAAAATGTAAACGTTTTTATATCTTGGTAAATATAGAGTCGAGAATGCAGTTCTCTATATAAGAAGGCTATAGATACGAGCTTTTACGGCTATTTTTGCGATTTGAAAACGCCTTCTTTTTTTAGTCTAATAAAAAACAGTAATGAATCGAAAAAATAACAATAATTTGATTGGTAAATAACATTGTTACTAATTCACAGGAAACAAAATCATTATTTTTACATAATAAAAACATAATAATAAAATGTGATAGAAAAATATTGAAGAAAATGTCCATTATTGGTAGTATTGAAAAATAAACCTGTAATTTTATGTATTATAATGCAATTTTTTGTCGCATATTTGCTAGCATAAATGTTAGCGATGATGTGAGCAATTCGTTATCTGTTAGACGGAAGATCAGCCAAATTTGATTCAAAATTTTTCGTTTTTTTATTTTAAAAGACAAAGAGGTGGTCCTGATGGATTTATCTACATTAAATTTTTTGGGTGAAACAGAAAAGCATAAGTTATTGAATCAATTCAATGATACGGACGCTAATTTTCCTCAGGAGATGACCATTCATGGGCTGTTTGAAAAGCAAGTCCAAGAAAGACCGAATCAAACTGCGGTAATTTTTAATGAACAAAGTATGACGTATAAAGAAATGAATGAACGAGCCAATCAAGTAGCACATAGCTTACGGAAGCATGGAGTTGGTCCAGATGAGATTGTTGGAATTCTAGCGGATCGCAACATGGACATGCTTATTTCCATTCTCGGTGTATTAAAGGCTGGAGCTGCTTATATGCCTATGGATCCTACATACCCTACAGAACGTATTCTTTATATGATTAATGATAGCCAGACCAAAATTATCTTAGCTGAACATAGAGAGATGGTTCCGGAAGGCTGTAATGCAGAGCTGATCCTCTTGCACGATGGCTCCCTTTTAAACGAAGAGACGTCTGATCTAGAGCATGTAAATAAGCCTGAGGATTTGGCCTATATTATCTATACATCAGGTTCTACTGGTAAACCAAAAGGGGTTATGATTGAGCATCGAAATGTCATTCGCTTGCTATTTAATGACAGAAATCTATTTGATTTTACTAGTGATGATGTCTGGACCGTTTTCCATTCGTTCTGTTTTGACTTCTCTGTTTGGGAGATGTATGGGGCTTTACTGTATGGAGGAAAAATCGTTCTCGTCTCTTTTGAGATAGCCAGAGATCCTCATGCCTTCCGAAATTTACTTCAGGAGCAAAAGGTTACGATTTTAAATCAGACCCCTACAGCTTTTTATCAGCTCTCATCTGAAGAAATGCAGCACTCAGACAGCAATCTATCGATTCGTAAAATCATTTTTGGTGGAGAAGCGTTGACACCATCACAATTGAAAGCATGGAAACAAAAATATCCAAATACAGCCTTGATTAATATGTACGGTATTACAGAAACAACTGTTCATGTGACTTATAAGGAGTTTCAATTACATGATATGGACAGCACAGTTAGCAATATCGGAAAGCCTATCCCAACGCTTAGAACCTATGTTTTAGATTCCAAGAGAAACCTAGCTCCAATTGGGGTGAAAGGTGAACTGTATGTGAGCGGCAAGGGAGTAGCCCGTGGTTATTTAAACAAACCTGAATTAACGGAAGAACGGTTTATGGATAACCCGTTTGTCGCTGGAGAAAGAATGTATCGCACAGGAGACCTAGCTAGATGGCTACATGAAGGAGAGCTAGAATACCTAGGCAGGATTGACCACCAGGTAAAAATCAGGGGCTATCGCATTGAACTCGGAGAAATAGAAGCCGAGCTATTAAAGCAAACAGGGATTAAAGAAGCAGTAGTTTTAGTTACAAATGATAAAGATGCACAACCACAATTACATGCCTATTTAACATCTACGGAAGATTTGGCAGCAGCAGATCTTCGTAATCAACTTACTACAACATTACCCTCTTATATGATTCCGGCTCATTTCATTTTTGTGTCGCAAATGCCTATTACGCCAAATGGAAAAATTGATAAAGAATCACTTCGTAAAATAGAACCATCACTTCAAGAAAGCTCTACAGGAACTTATGTAGCTCCACAAACACCTACAGAAAAGCAATTAGTCCACATATGGGAAGAAAATATTGGAATGCAACCAATCAGCATAGACGATAATTATTTTGCTCTAGGTGGCGATTCCATCAAAGCGATTAAGCTATTGCATGCTATAAACAAAGAGTTTCAGATTAGTTTCCAAATTGGAGATTTGTATAAGTATGGAACCATTAGAGAAATGGGACAGCAAATCGGTGAAAAAGGCAAGCAATCTAGCAATCAAAAACTGTTGAAACTTCAGGAATTGGACCGTTTAAAAGAGAAAATTTTGGGAAGTGAGAAATAGTCATGTCGGATAAGCTAAGCAATGCTAAAGACCTATTTCCAATGAGCGATATACAGCTAGGGATGGTCTACCATTCGTTAAAACATGTACATGAAGCTGTATACCATGATCAATTTGTTTATCAAGTAGATGATGATTCATTTGATGTTCATGTACTAGAGCAAGCGATGAGAATGATGGTTGATAAGCACGACATCTTAAAAACCAGCTTTCATATTGAGGAATTTTCCACTCCAGTTCAGGTAGTGCACCAGGAGGTTTCTGTTCGAATTGATGAGACAGACATTACGCATCTGGGAGAAAAACAAAAAGAACATATCCATCAGTATTTGGCACAGGATCGTCAATCCCCTTTTGATGTAACAACTGCTCCTTTATGGAGAATGAGAGTTTTTAAACTGAATGCAAGCCAAGTTGCTTTAGTCTGGATCTTTCATCATGCTATTTTGGATGGATGGAGTGTTGCATCTTTTATTACGGAATTAATTGATGTTTATTTCAAATTAAAGCACAAAACTTGCACTTTGGAGCCCTTGCACACGACCTATAAGGATTATGTGATTGATCAGATGCTATTATCTGAGCAAAATGAGCTTCGTGAATATTGGATAAAAGAATTAAAAGATTACAAACGGCTACAGCTCCCAGTAAAAGTGGATGAAAATGGCGGTGCTCACGTTACCATTGTTGAGAAGCTAGACCCTGACATCATAAATAAATGCAGAGAAATTGCACAAGCTCATCACATTCCATTAAAGACCGTATGCCTAACAGCCTTTCTTTCTATGATGCATATGATTTCTTATGAGAGAGACCTGACTGTGGGACTGATTGAGAACAACCGACCAATTATAGAAGATGCTGAAAAGGTGTTGGGATGTTTTCTTAACTCAGTTCCATTCCGCGCCATTATAAAGAAAGATGTGAGCTACAGAGAGCTATTAGAGCAGACACAGCAAAAGCTTGTGGAGATTAAAACATATGGAAGGCTTTCCTTTGCTAAGATTATTGAAGTAATTGGCGATACGGGAAGCGAGCGTAATCCAGTTTTTGACTGTCTTTTTAACTTTGTCGACTTCCATGTATTTAAAGGGATAAAGGATCATAAAGTAAAGTTTTGGTTAGATGGATATGAAAAAACAAACACCATGTTTGACTTTTCTGTTTCGACCACAATGGATGACTATTTTGTTCGGGTTGTATCTGCACTGCCAGAAGAAGATACTATAAAACTAATTAAATATTATCAACGAATTTTAGAAAAGATTGCTCTTCACATAGATGAAAAAATAGATAAACAATCTATTCTTGATGAAAAGGAAAGCCGCTTACTGCTAGAGGAATGGAATCAAACGTCAGTTGATTATCCAGACAAGCAAACATTGCATAAACGGTTTGAAGATCAAGTAGCCAAAAATGAAGATCAGGTAGCGCTGGAATATGAGGATAAGCAGCTTACCTATAGGGAATTGAACGCTAAAGCCAATCAATTGGCACGTGTTTTACAGAAGCATAATACGCTGCCAACTCAGGTAGTTGGTCTAATGGCAGAGCGTTCACTAGAGATGATAATAGGCATTCTTGGGATATTAAAAGCCGGTGGAGCTTATATGCCTATTGACCCTACGTATCCTGCGGAGCGTATCCAGTATATGCTCGAAGATAGTCGATCCTATCTCTTGCTTGTACAAAAAGCAGAAATGATTCCAGCCAATTATCAGGGTGAAGTGCTTATCCTTACAGAGGAACTTTGGGCAGATGAGAAGACAGAGAACCTAGAATTAGTCAATCAGCCACAGGATGTTGCCAATATCATGTATACATCTGGGACAACGGGAAAGCCAAAAGGTATCCTGATCACTCATCGAAACATTATGACTACCATAATCAACAATGGGTATATTGATATTTTTTCAACAGATCGAATATTGCAAATGTCTAATTATGCTTTTGATGGTTCTACCTTTGATATATACAGTGCTTTGCTAAACGGAGCTACTCTCGTGCTAGTTCCCAAGCAAACACTAATGAATACGACCGATCTGTTAGCAATTATCAAAGATAGCAATATCACGGTAGCTTTAATGACAACCTCTCTATTCAATACGTTGGTTGATCTTGATGTAACCAGCTTCCAAAATACACGCAAGGTTTTATTTGGTGGGGAAAAGGCCTCATTTAAGCATGTAGAAAAAGCATTGGATTATTTGGGTGAAGGGCGCCTAGTAAATGGATATGGTCCGACAGAAACAACGGTGTTCGCTGCTACCTATACAGTCGATAACACGATTAAAAAGCTGGGAAGTGTCCCGATCGGTCGTCCTTTGAGCAACACTTCGGTATATATTTTTGGATTAGATGATCAATTACAACCTCTTGGAGTACCAGGAGAGCTATGTGTAGCCGGAGAATGTATTTCGCCTGGATATCTTAATCGTTCCGACTTAACGGCAGACAAATTCGTTGATAATCCACTTAAACCAGGTGAGAGAATGTACCGTACAGGTGACCTGGTTCGTTGGCTGCCTGAAGGTGTCATGGAATACATGGAGCGGATTGATGAACAAGTCAAGATTCGTGGACATCGTATCGAGCTAGGGGAGATTGAGGCAAAGCTGCTTGAGCATCCTTCGATTCGAGAAACAGTGCTGGTGGCGAAACAGGATGCAAATGGCCATTCTTTTTTAGGTGCGTATCTTGTTACAGACAACTTCTGCCCTGTAACGGAACTGCGGAATTATCTGATGGAAACCCTGCCAGAATATATGATTCCTTCTTATTTTATCGAGCTGGATAGCTTGCCGCTTACTTCAAATGGAAAAGTGGACAAGCGAGCATTGCCCGAACCGGAATCTCAGGCATTACACGCATATACCATGCCGGAGAATGAGACGGAAGAAAAATTGGTTCAGCTATTCCAGGAGGTTATGGATGTAGAGCGTGTTGGTACTCAAGACAGCTTTTATGAATTAGGCGGTCATTCCTTAAAAGCAATGCTTTTGGTTTCGCGAATTCATAAGGATTTTGGCATAAAGGTACCTTTGAAGGAAGTGTTCAGTCGTCCGACCGTGAAGGAATTGGCTGCCTATCTGACTGGGTCAGAAGAAGCAAACTATATTGAAATTGGAGCAGCAGAAGAGAAACCATACTATCCAGTTACTGCCGCCCAAAAACGGATGTATATCGCCCAGCAATGGGAGGATGAGGAAGCGACTAGCAGTTATCACATGCCGTTTATGATGGAAATCACAGGGCCTCTTCAAGTGGAAAGGCTGCAACAAACAGTAAAGAGTCTTGTGGCAAGGCATGAGTCGTTGCGGACATCATTTCACATGATCGATGAAGTACTGATGCAAAAGATACATGAGGATGTACTGTGGGATTTAGACATTGATATCGAGTCAGTTGTAGCTTCAGAGCAAGAAATTGATGAAAAAATGTTTCAATTCCTCCGCAAATTTGATTTGAGTCAAGCTCCTCTCTTTAGAGCTAAGCTGATTCGTGTCAATGCTAGTCGGCATGTATTGCTATTAGATATGCATCATATTATTTCGGATGGATTTTCATACCAGATATTTTTTGATGAGCTTACCAAGCTGTATCAGGGCGAGGAATTGCCAGATCTCAAAATACAATATAAGGATTATGCCGTTTGGCAGCATTCGGAGGAACAACAGAAGCGTTTGCAACAGCAAGAGGAATATTGGTTAGGTCAATTCCAAGGGGAAATTCCTGTTCTGGAATTGCCTACGGATTACCAGCGCCCGGCTGATAAACAGTTTGCTGGAGCATTATTCACACACGGGTTATCTGTTGGTCTAACAGAGAAGCTGAGAAAATTAGCGATTAAGGAAAAAACGACGTTATACACCGTGCTGCTGACGGTCTATAACATTCTATTGACCAAATATACAAGTCAAGAGGATCTCATCGTAGGTACACCGATTGCTGGACGTCCACATGCAGATTTAGACAGAGTATTTGGGATGTTTGTAAACACGCTGGCGATCAGAACAGCTCCAAAAGTCGAGCATTCCTTCTTAGCGTATCTCTCAGAGGTCAAAGAAACAGTGCTAGGTGCTTATCAAAATCCAGACTATCCATTTGAGGAGCTGGTTGAAAAAACACTAGTTCAGCGAGATGTAAGCCGTAATCCTTTATTCGATGTTATGTTCTCCGTAGAGAAATTGCCATCTGCTGTACAGTTCGATGATTTACGTTTCTGCCCACGCTTATTTGATTGGAAGAAGGCAAAATTTGATTTGGATTGGACAGTGGTGGAAGGCGAATCATTGGAGGTTTTGGTTGAATATAGCACGAGTTTGTTCGATCGGGCGACCATTGAGCGCATGGCTAAGCATTTTGAGCATATTTTGGAGCAAATCCTTGATCAGCCGGATCTGTCTATTTCTGAGATTGAACTATTGACCGAGGCAGAAAAACAACAGATTTTGATTGAGTTTAATCAATCGGATAAATCCTTTGACAGCGAAAAAACAATTCAGGAGCAATTTGAAGAATGGGCAGAAAAAGCCCCGCACAGCATTGCCTTAGTTTTTAAAGACAAGCAAATGACCTATCAGGAATTAAATCAACGTGCTAACCAAGTTGCGCATTTATTACGCGGCAATGGAATTTCCGCAAATGATTTTATCGGTTTAATGGTGGATCGATCGTTTGAGATGATCATTAGTATGCTAGGTATTTTGAAGGCGGGTGGAGCCTACCTACCTATTGATCCCGATTATCCTGAGGATCGTATCGACTATATGCTATCTGACAGCAAAGCTAAGATTCTCTTAAAGCAAAGGGACCAAACTGCACCAGCTTCCTTTGAAGGCAAAGTCATCTCTATTGATACTCCAGAATTGCTAGAGATGGATGTAAAAAATATTTCCAAGGCGAATAACTCATCCGACTTGGCTTATATCATTTACACATCTGGATCAACCGGAAAACCAAAAGGAGTATTGATTAATCATCGATGCGTGATCAATATGCAGCTTACGGCTGAAACCTTTGGTATCTATCCTTCGAGTCGTGTTCTACAGTTTGCATCCTTTAGTTTTGATTCATCTGTGGGCGAGATTTTCTATACATTATTAAACGGAGCATGCCTGTATTTGATAGAAAAGGATTTGCTTTTATCCGGTAATGAATTTGTGGCATGGCTAAAGAAAAACAGGATTAGCTCGATTCCTTTTATTTCACCATCGGCTCTGCGGATGCTTCCTTATGAGGATTTACCTGATCTCGCTTATATAAGTACGGGTGGGGAGGCATTGCCGGCTGACCTCGTTAAAGCGTGGGGAGAAAATCGTGTCTTCCTAAATGCATATGGCCCTACGGAAACAACTGTAGATGCCACTGTAGGTATATGTACACCTGAAGGAAAACCGCATATCGGAAGACCCGTTACGAATAAAAAGGTGTACGTAGTAAATAGCAGCAATCAATTACAGCCGATTGGTGTTCCTGGCGAGCTTTGCATTGGCGGGGAAGGGGTTGCACTTGGCTATCTAAACAGACCTGATCTAACCCAAGAAAAATTCGTTTCCAATCCGTTTGCTCCGGGTGAAAGAATGTACCGCTCCGGGGACTTAGTCAGATGGCTGCCTGATGGAACAATTGAGTACTTCGGAAGATTAGACGATCAAGTAAAAATTAGAGGCCACCGTATTGAACTAGGAGAGATTGAAACAAGACTACTAGAGCATCCATCCATTAAAGAAGCAATTGTCATTCCACGTTCTGATGAGTCAGAGGCTACATATTTATGCAGCTATTTGATTACAGAAGGATCATGGAATGCGGCTGACTTACGTAAGTATTTGAAGGCTTCTTTGCCGGAATATATGATACCTTCGTATTTTGTGGAGCTGCACGAGCTACCGCTAACACCTAATGGAAAAGTTAATAAAAAAGCATTACCAAAACCAGAAAAGCAAATGCAGAGAGGGCAGGATTATGTAGCCCCTACTAACCATATGCAATCCATTTTATCTCAGATTTGGACTGATGTGCTTGGTGTTGAAAATATAGGAATTCATGATAATTTCTTTGAATTAGGTGGAGATTCAATTAAAGCCATCCAAATTTCAGCTCGGCTTAATAAGCATAATCTCAAGGTTAAAATGCGGGAATTGTTTAAGAACCCAACGATTGCTGAGCTAAGTCTGCTTGTACAACAGATCGTCCAGGAGATTGACCAAGGAGTAGTAGAAGGAAATATTCCGCTTACACCGATCCAGCATTGGTTCTTTACCCAATCATTCCCGCAGGTCAACCATTACAATCAATCGGTTCTCCTCTTTAATGCGGAGGGCTGGAATGAGCAGAAAGTAGATAAAGCTTTTGAGATGCTAACCCAGCACCATGATGCATTGCGAATCGTATATAGCCTCGACGAGCAAGAGATTGTACAGCGTAACCGGGGATTGGAAGGCTCGAATTATCATTTCGAAATCATTGATGTAAGACAAGATGGGGAAGATCAGTCGAACTGGAAAGCAGCGGCGAACCGGATGCAGGCAAGTATGGATATCACGCAAGGACCTTTAGTGCAGATTGGATTGTTCCGTGCTAATGAAGGAGATTATTTGTTAATTGCCATTCATCACTTAGTGGTAGATGGGGTGTCTTGGCGTATCCTGCTAGAAGACTTCTATCATTTGTATAACGGAAACGACTCTCTGCCATTAAAAACGACCTCGTTCCAAGCATGGTCTCAAAAGCTCCAAGAGTACGCCCAAAGCAAGGAGCTAGAAAAGGAGCTTTCATATTGGCGCCATCTAGATGAAGCTATCACGGACTATACCTTACACAAAGATATAGAAGCCGCAACCTCAAATAAGACAACCTATACGGAATTTTTAACTGTATCGATGTCTTTATCAACTGAGGAAACCCAACAGCTAGTAACAGAGTCTCATAAGGCGTACCAAACGGAAATAAATGATTTGCTGCTCACGGCACTGGCTTTAGCTTTGAAGGAATGGACGAATAAAGAGCAGTTGCTAGTTAGCATGGAGGGGCATGGACGTGAAGAAATTCTAGAAAACGTAGATATCTCCCGTACAGTTGGTTGGTTTACATCAGAGTATCCGGTTGCCATTCATCTGACGAAAACAGACATTTCGTTTGCCATTAAACAAGTAAAGGAAACGTTGCGTCGTGTACCTAACAAAGGGTTTGGCTATGGGATTCTTAAATATTTGGCAAAAGAGACGTTCAAGCTTAAGCCAGAAATCAGTTTTAACTACCTAGGCCAATTTACAGATAAGGAAGAGGGGAACTCCTCTTTAATGGGTGATCTGATTAGCCCGGCAAATACCAGTGAGCTGTCCCTAGATATCAATGGAAGTATAGAAGCTGACAGACTACAAATGCACTTTAGTTATAACTCTCGTGCGTACTATCCAGAAACAATCGAAGCTCTTGTTCAAAACTTCAAATCCTACTTGCTTGAGATTATTAATCATTGCCGGACGAAAGAAGGAGTAGAGCATACGCCAAGCGACTTTGATATCAATGATCTCACCATGGAAGAACTAGATGATATTTTTGATGACCTGGAAGAAGAGGTATACAAATAACTAGGCAAAAATATGGAGTGATTTAGATATGTTTAGCAGAAGTAATGTGCAAAATTTGTATCGCTTATCTCCTATGCAAAAAGGAATCTTATTTCATTCCTTAAAAGATAAAGAAAATCATGCCTATTTTGATCAACTGATCTTTACTTTGGAAGGTAAGGTAGAGCTTGACTATTTGGAAGAAGCCTTTAACCAATTAATCAAAAAGCATGATATTTTACGAACTGTTTTTCGCTATAAAAAAGTAAAAGAACCTGTACAAATGGTATTAAAGGAAAGAAGCTCCGCTATTTATTTTGAAGATATTTCTCATCTTGAGCAAGAAGAAAAAGCGAATTACATCAAGCAGTTTAAAATGAGGGATCGGGAGAAGGGGTTTGACCTCTCCCGGGACCTTCTCATCCGAATGTCATTATTTAAGCTTGATCAGGAGCAGTATCAGTTAATAATGAGTAATCACCATATCATTATGGATGGTTGGTGCCTTGGAATTATACTTAATGATTTCTTGCGTATGTATAAAGGAAACGTGAATCATACCCCTGTTCCATTCGAGCATGTGACACCTTACAGTAAGCATATTCAATGGCTGGAAAAACAGGATCATCAGGAAGCAAAGGCTTTTTATCAACAGCTATTAGAGGGATACGACAAAGTAACAGGTGTTCCACAGCAATTAGTACGGGCGAATCACGAAGAATATACTCACGGACAATGCATCGTGAAATTAAATCAAGAAACAGCCGACCGATTGATTGCTATAGCCAAAGCCTACCAGATTACAGTCAATACCGTTTTCCAAACGATTTGGGGGATATTATTACAAAAATATAATAATACGGATGACGTAGTATTTGGATCAGTTGTCTCGGGTAGACCGGCAGAGATTCCTGATGTTGAAAAAATTGTTGGGCTATTTATCAATACAATTCCTGTGCGAATCAAAGCTGATCAACAAGAGCGATTTGACACGCTAGTAGCCAAAGTACAGGAAATGGCCTTGGCTTCAGAATCATATGATTATCTTTCGTTGGCAGATATTCACCCGGAAGCTGGCGATTTTATCAATCATATTATTGCGTTTGAAAATTTTTATATCGATATGGACAGCTTTAATCAGCTTGCAGATAAAAAAGAGCTTGGATTCTCGCTCGCATTCGCCACAGATCATCACGAGCAAACCAATTATGATCTAAGTGTGCAGGCGCAGATTGGTGATGAATCTTCCATTAAAATTTTATATAATTCCAAGCTTTATACATCGGAATACATAGCAAATGTAATTGAACATTTTGTTACTGTCGCTGACATAGTGGCTGCTAATCCTAGCATCCCTGTAAAGGAAATCGATATTTTAACAAAAGATAAAAAAGATCAGATCCTCTATGATTTTAACAATACCTATGCAGATTATCCAAGAGAGAAGACCATCCATCAGCTATTTGAAGAACAAGTAGATAAAAATCCGAATCAGATCGCACTTGTGTTTAAAGAAGAGAAGCTGACTTACGGTGAGGTAAATGCGAAAGCAAATCAGTTGGCATACGTGTTAAGAAAGCAAGGTGTGCAGCCTAATGATGTAATCGGCATAATCACCGAACGCTCCCCAGAAATGATCATAGGCATTTTGGCGATTTTTAAGGCAGGCGGAGCTTATATGCCTATTGATCCTGCTTATCCGGCTGAACGCATTCAATATATGCTACAGGATAATCAAACGAAGCTATTATTGGTGCAAAAGCAAGAAATGATACCAGCCAATTATCAAGGAGAGGCATTGTTCTTAACCCAAGAGAGCTGGATGCATGAGGAAACATCTAATCTGGCTCATATTACTCAAGCACAGGCGTTAGCATATGTGATGTATACCTCTGGTTCTACAGGAGAGCCTAAGGGCATTTTAACAACACATCAAAATATTATGAAGACAGTCATTCATAACGGTTATGTCGAGATTACGCCGGGAGATTGCTTGTCGCAGCTCTCCAATTATGCCTTTGACGGCTCTACCTTTGAAATCTATGGGGCATTATTGCATGGAGCTACATTACTTTTAGTAACAAAAGAGGCTGTACTCAATATGAATGAGCTGGCACGTCTTATCAAGAAGGAGCAAGTGACGGTTTCCTTCATGACGACTGCTCTGTTTAATACACTGGTGGATTTGGACATTACATGCTTTCAATCGGTACGAAAGGTGTTGTTCGGAGGAGAGCTTGCTTCGGTCAAGCATGTCCTAAAAGCCCTTGATTATTTAGGCGAGCATCGGATTATCAATGTGTATGGACCAACGGAAACTACCGTGTTTGCTACCTATTACTCTGTAGATCACTCCATGCTGACGAGGGCATCTGTTCCTATCGGAAGACCGATTAATAACACGAAAGCGTACATTTTAAATACAGATGGACAGCCTCAGCCAATAGGAGTAGTCGGTGAGCTATGCATTGGCGGCGAGGGGGTAGCATGTGGTTATCTTAACCGTCCAGAGCTAACGATGAAACATTTTGTGGATAATCCGTTTGTCTTGGGTGAGCGAATGTACCGTACCGGAGATTTAGCCCGCTTTTTACCAGACGGCAACATCGAATACATTGGGCGGATGGATGAACAGGTAAAGATTCGTGGCCATCGGATTGAGCTGGGCGAAATTGAAAAGGTTCTTTTACAGCACCCAGCTATCAGCGAGACAGTGCTTCTGGCAAAACGAGATGAGCAAGGTCATTCCTACCTGTGTGCTTATGTAGTAGGTCAGGCATTTTGGACTGTTACAGAGCTGCGTCAACACTTGATGGAATCCTTGCCAGAATACATGGTGCCTTCCTACTTTATCGAGATTGAGAAACTGCCGCTTACGGCAAACGGGAAGGTAGATAAGCGAGCGTTGCCTGAACCAGACAGAAAAATGGGCAGTGCTTACGTTGCTCCAGAGAACGAAACAGAAGAGAAGCTGGTTCAATTTTTTCAAGAGATTTTGGGTGTTGAGCGAGTTGGCACGCAGGATACATTTTTCGAGCTTGGCGGTCACTCCCTTAAGGCAATGATGCTCGTTCTACAGATTCATAAAGAGATGGGAATTGAGGTCCCGTTAAAGGAGATATTTACACGTCCTACCATTAAAGAATTAGCGGCGTATATTCATAAGATGGATCGCTCTGCCTACAGCATGATTGAGCCAACCGCCAAACAAGAGTATTATCCAGTCTCCTTTGCCCAAAGACGAATGTTTGTGGTGCAGCAAATTAGAGATACGAATACAACAAGCTACAATATGCCGATTTTGCTAGAAATAGAAGGTGCTCTTGATAGAGAAAATGTGAGACAAACACTGAAGAAATTGATAGAGCGTCATGAATCAATGAGAACGTCGTTCCATATGATTGAAGAGACCTTGATGCAAAAGGTGCATGATGATGTGGCATGGGAAATGGAGGAGATGGAAGCGTCCGAGGAAGAGGTTTATGCATTGACAAAATCCTTCATTCGTCCTTTTGATCTCGGTCAAGCTCCATTGTTTAGAGCAGGATTAATTCGTGTTAATTCGAAGCGTCATTTGCTGCTGCTAGATACGCATCACATTATCTCAGATGGTGTATCTACCAACATACTCTTTCAAGATTTTACGCAATTATATCGTGGACGAGAGCTGCCTGCCCTGCGAATTCAATACAAGGATTTCGCCGTCTGGCAACAAGGAGAGTCTCAACTTGCTCGTCTGCAAGAACAAGAGGAATACTGGCTGAAACAATTTTCAGAGAGTGTGCCTGTACTAGAGCTTCCTACTGATTTTCCGCGTCCAGCCATGCAGCAGTTTGATGGTGACGTATTGGACTTTGAATTAAATCAGCAAGTATGGCGGGAATTACAACAGCTCATTGTTAAAGAGGGCTGCACGGCTTACATGCTATTGCTGGCGGCTTATCATGTCTTGCTTTCCAAGTATTCATCGCAAAACGATATTGTGATAGGTTCTCCGATAGCAGGGCGGACAAATGCTGATTTGCAATCGATTGTTGGGATGTTTGTTAACACCCTGGCTATCCGCACCAAATCAGAGGAAACTCAGACATTCCGCGAGTTTCTGTCTACGATCAAACAACTGGTTCTTCAAGCTCAATCCAATGCAGATTATCCATTTGAAGAGCTGGTTGATAAGGTTAATCCAAGTCGCGATCTAAGTCGCCATCCTTTATTTGACACAATCTTTGTCATGCAAAACATGGACATAACAGAGGTTACGATACAAGATCTTTCAATCGTAACGAAAGACATGGAATGGAAGCATTCAAAATTTGATCTCACATGGGCGGCTATCGAGAAAGAATCCTTACATTTTTCAGTTGAATATAGTATCCGTTTATTTAAGAAAGAAACAATCGAGCGGATGGCGAAGCATTTTGCCCATTTGCTAAATCAAGTGGCGGAAAATCCTGACTTGAAACTTACAGATATGGAACTGGCAACGGATGCAGAAGTGTACCAACTTTTGGAGGAGTTTAATAATACAGAAGCTGATTATCCGTATGATAAAACGATCCACCAGCAGTTTGAGCAGATGGTAGAGGAAAACCCTGATCAGATAGCGTTGTTATTTAAAGATAGGGAAATTACTTACGGACAGTTGAATGCAAAAGCAAATCAATTTGCTCGTGTATTAAGAAAGCATGGGGTGCAGCCGGATCAAGCGGTTGGATTAATCACTGATCGTTCCATTGAAATGATGATAGGAATTTTGGCAATCTTAAAAGCTGGCGGAGCCTATTTGCCAATTGATCCTTCTTATCCATTAGAACGGATTACCTACATGCTGGAGGATAGTCAGGCACAGCTTTTGATTGTGCAGGAAGCCGCTATGATTCCAGAGGGGTATCAGGGCGAAGTATTGCTTCTGGCAGAAGAGTGCTGGATGCAGGAGGAAGCGTCCAACTTAGAGTTGATTAATGATGCCCAGGATTTGGCGTATGTGATGTATACCTCAGGTTCTACAGGTAAACCAAAGGGCAATCTGACGACTCACCAAAACATTTTGAAAACCATCATCAACAATGGCTATATCGAGATTGCACCAGCAGACCGCCTATTACAGCTATCTAACTATGCCTTTGATGGTTCCACCTTTGATATCTACAGCGCGCTATTAAATGGGGCGACTCTTGTACTAGTGCCAAAAGAGGTCATGCTAAACCCAATGGAGCTGGTGGAGATCATCCTTACGCAGGATATTACGGTTTCGTTTATGACTACGTCCCTATTCAATACCTTGGTAGAGCTTGATGTGACTAGTATGAAATCCATACGCAAGGTTGTATTTGGTGGGGAAAAGGCTTCATACAAGCATGTAGAAAAGGCCTTGGATTATCTCGGAGAAGGTCGTTTGGTAAACGGATACGGTCCTACAGAAACAACCGTTTTCGCTACCACATACACGGTGGATTCCAGCATCAAGGAAACAGGAATTGTACCGATTGGACGTCCACTAAACAATACGAGTGTCTATATTTTGAATGAGAATAATCAACCGCAGCCGATTGGAGTACCAGGGGAATTGTGCGTTGGCGGAGCAGGAATTGCACGTGGTTATCTAAACCGTCCAGAGCTCACAGCAGAGCGCTTTGTGGATAACCCGTTTCTTGTCGGAGATAGAATGTATCGGACGGGAGACATGGCTAGATTCTTACCAGATGGCAACATTGAGTACATCGGACGAATGGATGAACAGGTGAAGATTCGCGGACATCGAATTGAACTGGGCGAAATTGAAAAAAATCTCCTGGAGTACCCTGCTATCAGTGAAGCGGTACTTGTCGCAAAACGTGATGAACAAGGTCATTCCTATCTGTGCGCTTATGTCGTAAGCACGGATCAGTGGACGGTGGCTGAGGTACGTCAACACTTAATGGAGGCTCTGCCAGAGTACATGGTACCATCCTATTTCGTTGAGCTTGAAAAGCTGCCTCTTACTTCAAATGGCAAGGTAGACAAGCGTGCATTGCCTGAACCAGACCGAGTGATTACCAATGAATATGTTGCGGCAGTCAATGAGACAGAGGAGAAGCTAGTTCAGTTTTTCCAAGAGATCTTAGCTGTAGAACGAGTGGGAACGCAGAATACATTCTTTGAATTGGGTGGTCATTCCCTAAAAGCAATGATGCTGGTTTCAAGAATACACAAGGAATTAGAAATAGAAGTTCCGTTAAAAGAAGTATTCGCCAGACAAACCGTTAAAGAATTAGCAGCCTATATCAGACAGGCTGAACAGTCGGATTACAGCGAAATCCAACCGGCCATGGAGCAAGAATACTACCCAGTATCTAATGCGCAGCGACGGATGTATGTGGTTCAACAAATGAGAGATGTGGAAACAACAGGCTACAATATGCCGTTCTATTTAGAAATGGAGGGTGCTCTTGAGGTAGAAAAGCTATCTCTAGCTTTGAAACAACTAATTGAGCGTCATGAGTCATTGCGAACCTCCTTCCATATGGTTGATGATGAGTTGATGCAAAAGGTACATGCAGAAGTCGCATGGGAGATGGAAATGATTCATGCCGTAGAGGAAGAGGTTCAACAGCTTGCCGATTCCTTTATGCGTCCTTTCGATCTTGCCAAGGCGCCGTTATTCCGTGCGGGACTCATTCAAATCAATCCGAAGCGACATTTATTGATGCTGGATATGCATCATATCATCTCAGATGGGGTATCGATGAATGTATTGTTCCAGGATATAACGCAGTTGTATCAAGGGATAGAGCTGAGTCCTCTCAAGATTCAATACAAGGATTTTGCGGTGTGGCAACAGGCAATGGCTCAGGTTGTCCGTTTTCAGGAGCAGGAAAGGTATTGGTTAAACCAATTTTCTGGTGACCTGCCAATTTTGGAAATGATAACTGATTATCCACGTCCAGCCATACAGCAGTTTGACGGAGATTCCTGGTCATTTGAAATTGATGCCAAAGTATTGGACAGCATAAAGCAATTATCAGCTAAGCAAGGAACCACGTTGTATATGACTCTTTTGGCGATTTATCAAATCCTGTTGGCTAAGTATACCCGTCAAGATGACATCATTGTCGGAACTCCGATTGCAGGAAGACCGCATGCAGACACAGAGAGCATTGTGGGGATGTTTGTCAATACACTAGCCTTGCGCGGTCAGCCAAAAGAAGAGCAATCTTTCATCTCCTATTTATCAGAAGTGAAAGAAAACGTACTGCAAGCCTATGCCAATGCTGATTATCCATTTGAAGAGTTGGTAGAGAAGCTGCATTTACAAAGAGATATGAGTCGTCATCCATTGTTTGATACGATGTTTGTTTTACAAAACATGGATATGTCCGATATCAATATTTCTGGTCTAAAGCTTCATTCGCGTGATTTAAACTGGAAAAATGCAAAATTTGATATGACCTGGATGATAGCCGAACAAAATAATCTATTGATTTCGGTTGAGTACAGCACCAGCCTGTTTAAACATGAAACCATTCAAAGGCTGGAAAAGCATTTCACTTATTTAGTAGAACAAGTGGCTAAGCATCCGGATTGCTTACTCAGAGATTTAGAACTCACAACAGACGAAGAAAAACAGCAAATACTGACGGTATTTAACGACACTGCTACTGATGATTTACAGGATTTATCCATTTGTCATCTATTCGAACAGCAAGTACAGCGTTTTCCAGATCGGCCGGCGCTTGTGTTTGGAGAACAGCAGCTCACATATAGTGAGTTCCATGCAAAAGTAAATCAATTAGCTCGGGTACTCAGAAAGAAAGGTGTGCAGCCTGATCAAGCAGTTGGATTAATCACTGATCGTTCCATTGAGATGATGATAGGGATTTTCGCCATCCTAAAAGCAGGCGGAGCTTATATGCCAATTGATCCTTCCTATCCAATCGATCGGATCGAGCACATGCTAGAGGACAGCCGGACTAAGTTGTTATTGGTGCAAAAAACGGAAATGATCCCTACTAGCTATCAGGGGGAGGTATTACTCCTAGCGGAAGAGTTCTGGATGCATGAAGATTCGTCGAATTTGGAGCTGATCAATAAATCACAGGATTTAGCGTATGTCATGTATACCTCAGGCTCTACTGGTAAACCAAAGGGCAACCTGACGACTCACCAAAACATTATGACCACCATCATCAACAATGGCTATATCGAGATTGCGCCAACAGACCGCCTATTACAGCTATCTAACTACGCCTTTGATGGTTCCACCTTCGATATCTACAACGCGCTATTAAATGGAGCCACTCTTGTACTGGTGTCAAAAGAGGTCATGCTAAATCCAATGGAGCTGGCGAAGATCGTCCGCGAGCAGGATATTACGGTTTCGTTTATGACTACGTCCTTGTTCCATACTTTAGTGGAGCTTGACGTGACTAGCATGAAATCCATGCGCAAGGTTGTATTTGGCGGGGAAAAGGCTTCATACAAGCATGTAGAAAAGGCACTGGATTATCTCGGAGAAGGGCGTTTGGTAAATGGATACGGCCCTACAGAAACAACCGTTTTCGCTACCACATACACGGTGGATTCTAGCATCAAGGAAACGGGAATCGTACCGATTGGCCGTCCGTTAAACAATACGAGTGTCTATGTCTTAAATGAGAATAATCAGCTTCAGCCGATTGGAGTACCAGGGGAATTGTGCGTTGGCGGAGCAGGAATTGCACGTGGCTATTTAAACCGTCCAGAGCTGACAGCAGAGCGCTTTGTGGAAAATCCTTTCGTGTCAGGAGATAGAATGTATCGTACCGGTGATTTAGCACGTTGGTTGCCGGATGGAAGCATTGAGTATTTAGGACGGATGGATGAGCAGGTTAAGGTACGCGGCTACCGAATTGAGCTGGGTGAAATAGAGACAAGATTATTGGAGCATCCTGCTATAAGCGCAGCGGTTTTACTAGCAAAGCAAGATGAGCAAGGGCATTCGTACCTATGTGCTTACATCGTTGCAAATGGGGTATGGACGGTTGCGGAATTACGTAAGCATCTAAGCGAGGCTTTGCCAGAATACATGGTGCCTACTTATTTTGTGGAATTAGAGCAGATACCGTTCACTTCTAATGGAAAGGTGAACAAACGCGCTTTACCAGAGCCAGAAGGACAAATTACTAGTGTATATGTGGCGCCAGAAACGGAGACAGAAGCAAAAGTAGCAGAGTTATTCCAAGAGATTTTGGGTGTCGAGAGAGTTGGTACACAGGACATGTTCTTTGAGCTGGGGGGTCATTCGCTAAAAGCAATGATGCTAGTTTTACGAATGAATAAAGAACTGGGCATCGAGGTGCCTTTGAAAGAGGTATTCGCACATCCTACTGTCAAGGAATTGGCAGCAACGATCGACCTTCTTGATCGATCAGGCCACTCCGAGATTGAGCCTGCTCCAAGGCAGGAGTTCTATCCTGTATCCTCCGCGCAGAGACGGATGTACGTGGTGCAGCATTTAGGAAATGTCCAAACAACCAGCTACAATATGCCGCTTTTCCTTGAAGTGGAGGGAGCTTTAGAAATTGATAAGCTTCATCTAGCACTTGAGAAATTGGTCGAAAGACACGAGTCGCTGCGAACCTCATTTCATATGATTGACGAAGAGTTGATGCAACAGGTGCATGAAGAGGTGGCATGGGATTTAGAGATAATGGATGGAACGGAAGGAGACCTTGCAAGCATCACAGCAGGCTTTATACGCCCGTTTGATCTCAGCCAAGCCCCATTGTTCCGTGCAGGCATAGTGCGGATTAGCCCTGAGAGATTCCTTTTCATGCTAGATATGCACCATATCATCTCAGACGGAGTTTCTACCAATGTATTGTTCCAGGATATAACACAGCTCTATCAAGGAAAGGATCTCCCTCCTCTTACGATACAGTACAAAGACTACGCTGTGTGGCAGCAAACTGAAGCTCAAGTGGCCCGCTTACAAGATCAGGAAAGCTACTGGTTACATCAATTTGCTGGGGAAGCTCCAGTCTTGGAAATGCCGACAGATTTCCCGCGTCCTGCAGTCCAGCAGTTCGAAGGGGATGTATGGACCTTTGAGATTGATGCTGACATTCTCAGCCAGTTGAAAAAATTATCAGTAAGTCAGGGTTCTACTTTATACATGACTTTATTGGCGGCTTATCAGGTGTTGCTGGCTAAGTATACCGGTCAAGATGATATTGTTGTCGGTTCACCAATTGCCGGACGGGCTCATGCAGATGTAGAAAGCATCGTCGGAATGTTCGTCAACACGCTCGCTTTACGTGGACAGCCTGTAGGAGAGCAGACTTTTATTGCCTATCTGGCACAAGTTAAGGAACAGGTTTTACAAGCTTATGCCAATGCAGAGTATCCATTTGAGAAATTGGTTGAGAAGCTCGATCTGCAAAGAGATATGAGTCGCCATCCACTCTTCGATACGATGTTTACTTTGCAAAACATGGAGATGTCTGATATTGATTTGGCAGGCTTGACCTTCAAGCCATTTGATTTTGAATGGAAAAATGCCAAGTTTGACATGGATTGGACAATGCTTGAGGAAGAAACACTCAAGGTAGCTATTGAATACAGTACAGGCCTGTATACAAAAGAAACCATTAGCAGAATGGCTCAGCATTTCACCTATGTTTTACAACAAATTATTGAGCATCCAGGCATTCGTTTGGCTGAAATCAAAATTGCTACTCTGCCAGAGAGTGAACAGATTTTAACGCAATTTAATGATACTAGGGCCAATTACCCTGATAACCAAACCATTCATAGCCTATTCGAGCAACAAGTGGAGTGTACGCCAGAACAGATAGCTGTTGTCTATCAGGATCAATCCATCACGTATCGCGAGCTTAATGAACGTGCAAATAGATTGGCACGTTGCTTGATCGACAAAGGGATACAGAGAAATCAATTTGTTGCAATCATGGCGGATCGTTCTATAGAAACCGTTATTGGAATGATGGGAATTCTCAAAGCAGGAGGAGCTTATGTTCCAATTGATCCTGATTACCCTCTAGATCGAAAGCTGTATATTCTTGAAGACAGTCATGCATCACTATTATTGTTCCAGCAAAAGCATGAGGTCCCATCAGAATTCACAGGTGATCGGATATTGATTGAGCAGATGCAGTGGTACCAAGCGGCTGATACGAATGTGGGGATCGACAATACAGCTCAAGATTTGGCGTATATGATCTATACCTCAGGTTCTACAGGTCAACCAAAAGGGGTAATGATTGATCATCAAGCAGTATGTAACCTATGCTTAATGGCCCAAACCTATGGAATCTTTGCGAATAGTCGCGTTCTGCAGTTTGCCTCCTTTAGCTTTGACGCTTCTGTAGGAGAGGTTTTCCATACCCTTACAAATGGAGCCACTCTCTACCTGATGGATCGCAACCTGCTTATGGATGGCGTTGAATTTGTTGAATGGTTACGAGTAAACGAGATAACTTCCATTCCGTTTATCTCGCCTTCTGCATTGCGTGCATTGCCGTATGAGGATTTACCAGCATTGAAATATATCAGTACAGGTGGGGAAGCATTACCTGTAGATTTAGTCAGATTATGGGGAACTGATCGAATATTCTTAAATGCCTATGGTCCGACTGAAACAACAGTAGATGCAACGATTGGCTTATGTACGCCAGAGGATAAGCCGCATATTGGTAAGCCTGTGTTGAATAAAAAAGCCTACATTATTAATCCGGATTATCAACTTCAGCCAATTGGGGTACCGGGTGAGCTATGCATCGGTGGAGTAGGGATTGCTCCTGGATATTGGAACCGCCCTGAATTAACTAGAGAGAAATTTGTGGATAATCCATTTGCCCCAGGCGAAAGAATGTATAAGACGGGGGATTTAGTACGTTGGCTTCCGGATGGAAATATTGAGTTTTTAGGGCGAATTGATGATCAGGTGAAAATTCGTGGACATCGAATTGAATTGGGTGAAATTGAGACGAGACTTCTTGAACATGAGCAGGTAGTAGAGGCGGTTGTGCTGGCTCGTGAAGATGAACAAGGTCAAGCTTATCTGTGTGCTTATCTGGTAGCAGCAGAGGAATGGACGGTAGCAGAACTGCGCAAACATCTAGGAAAAACACTACCCGATTATATGATTCCTGCTTATTTTATCGAGCTTGAGGAGTTTCCGTTGACACCAAGCGGGAAGGTGAATAAAAAGGCTTTGCCAGAGCCTGATGGACAAATACAAACGGGAGTGGAGTACGTAGAGGCTACTACCGAAAGCCAGAAGATCCTTGTTGAGATTTGGCAAGAGGTGTTACGCGTTGAGCGGATCGGTATTTACGATAACTTCTTTGAGCTGGGCGGTGACTCCATCAAGGCAATTCAAATCACAGCAAGATTGCGTCGCCACCACCGCAAGCTGGAAATCAGCCATCTGTTTAAGCACCCAACGATTGCAGAGCTTGCTCCATGGATGCAAACCAGTCAGGCATTAATTGAACAAGGAACTGTTGAAGGCGAAGTTATGCTTACGCCAATTCAAAAAGCATTCTTTGAAGAAAATCAGGAACAGCCGCATCATTTTAATCAGGATTCGTTACTGTACAGCTCGAAAGGCTGGAACCAAGATGCGATCGAGAAGGTATTTGAAAAACTAACGGAGCATCACGATGCCCTGCGCATGGTGTATCCGCATACCGAGGGCAAGGTGACTCAGATCAACAGGGGACTTGAGGACAAGGCGTTCACATTGCAGGTGTTCGACTTTACCCAGGAACCAACTGATACGCAGGCAACGAAAATCGAGCAAATCGCTGATCAATTGCAAGCGAGCTTTGATTTAGAAAAGGGGCCTCTGGTGCGACTTGGCTTATTTACCACCGAGGCTGGGGATTATTTGCTGATCGTGATCCATCACCTGGTGATTGACGGCGTCTCTTGGCGTATTTTGCTTGAGGATTTTCATGCTGCTTATCAGCAAGTTATTCAAGATCAAGCAATTGCACTTCCTGAAAAAACGACCTCCTTTAAAACATGGAGTGAGCGCTTGAATGAATATGCAAATAGTCATGCTCTTTTACACGAGATTCCATATTGGAAGCAGATGGAAGAAGTATCTATCGTTCCTCTTCCTAAAAAAGGAAATGATGACGGTAGATACTATGTGAAGGATAGCGAATATGTCACGATGAGTCTATCAGAAGAAGAAACCCAAAATCTTCTTACTCGTGTACATCGAGCTTATCGCACGGAGATTAATGATCTGTTGCTTGCTGCATTAGGATTAACCAATAAGGAATGGACAAAAGAGAATCGAGTGGCTATCCACTTAGAAGGTCATGGGCGTGAGGAAATAGGGGAAGAGGTGGACGTGAACCGCACTGTTGGATGGTTTACCTCGCTGTTCCCAGTCGTTATTGATGTAGAAAATGACGAATTGCCTCTCATCATTAAATCGGTAAAAGAAACCCTGCGCCGAGTTCCTAATAAGGGCATAGGCTACGGCATACTCAAGCATCTGACAAGCGATGCGAACAAACAGGATATTACCTTCTCTCTTCGCCCGGAGATCAGCTTTAACTATCTGGGGGTATTTGATCAACAAGAGGAGGAGAGCGAATCTGCTGGAATTCCTACTGGTCAGCCGATCAGCCCGCTATATTATGACACTCACCTGTTGGAGTTTAATGGAGCGGTCTCGAATAACCAGTTGCATGTAAATTGCCGATTTGCTCCTGCAGCCGTTGATCGAGCGATTGTTGAAATCCTGATGGAGCGCTTCAAGCACAATTTACTTCTCATTACTCAGCATTGCTTGGAAAAGGATACTGTAGAATTTACGCCTACTGATTTTACAGAAAAGGAATTAAGCCAAGAACAGCTAGACGATCTATTAGATGATTTATTTGAAGACATAGATGATCTGTAATCGCAATGAGACAGGTGGTGCCATACATCGTGCAAAAAAAAGACAAGATCAAAGATATCTATTCACTTTCTCCGTTACAAAAGGGTATGCTATTTCATTCTATGAAAGACCCGCAAAGCGATGCCTATTTCGAGCAGGTTACCCTTTTGCTGGAGGGGGTTGTAAACCCAACCTATTTGGCTGAAAGTATTCAGGGACTCGTACAAAAATACGACATGTTCCGAAGTGTGTTCCGCTATAAAAAAGTAGACCCTGTTCAGGTTGTGCTTAGTGAACGCAAAATAGATTTACAGATTGAGGACCTTACTCAAATCAATGAAGAAGAGCAACGGAAATTCATCGAGGAATATAGAAAAAAAGACCGGGAAAGAGGCTTTGATCTTTCCCGGGATATCCTGCTACGTTTTACATTGTTTCAAACAGCCGCCAATCGGTATGAATTACTGTGGAGTCATCATCATATCCTGATGGATGGCTGGTGCACGGGTATCGTTTTTCAGGATTTATTTCAAATGTACCAACGTCGCTTGTCAGGACAAGCCTTGCTTCCGGAGGTGGCCCCTCAATATAGCGAATATATACGTTGGTTAAAGAAACAAGATGACCAACAAGCATTGGCATTTTGGAAAGAGTATCTACAGGGATTTGAAAACCTTACGGGTATCCCGCGTCTAAGGTCTGGCAATCATCCCTACAAGCAAGAGGAATTCATTTTCTCCTTGGGAGAGGAAGCTACACAAAAACTAACGCAAACGGCTCAAAAGTATCAGGTAACCTTAAATACAGTTGTGCAAACAATTTGGGGAGCGTTATTGCAAAAATACAATAACACGAATGACGCGGCTTACGGTGTGGTTGTCTCCGGACGACCCGCCGAGGTGCCCAATGTTGAACAAATGGTGGGGTTATTCAGTAATACGATTCCAATCCGTATTAAAAAGGAAGCGGGAAAAACGTTTGGGGAAGTGCTGAAAAACGTACAGCAAACAGCGCTGGAGGCAGAAAAATACGGATATCTTTCTTTAGCCGATATTCAGGCGAGCGCAGCTTATACGCATCAATTGCTTGATCATATTTTAGCGTTTGAAAATTTCCCGATGGATCAAGAAACATTCAATCAGGAAAACGTACTCGGATTTGCTGTGAAGGATGCCCACACGTTTGAACAGACGCACTATGATCTGACCGTGCTAGTCATTCCTGGCAAGGAATTAATCTTTAAGTTTATGTATAACGAAAGTGTTTATTCAAAAGAGTATCTCAATCTTTTAGAGCTGAATATGAAAAAGCTGGTTTCTTTGGTTATTGCGCAGCAAGATATCTTTGACCCAGCTACCGAGTTTGTATCCGATCTGGAAAAGGATAAGCTTTTAACCATTTTTAATCGTACTGATGCAAAGTATCCAAGAGAGAAAACGATTCATGAGCTGTTTCAAGAGCAGGTTGACAAGAACCCTGATCAAGTGGCACTCGTATTTGGCGAGGCTCAACTAACATACGGCGAGCTGAACGAAAAGGCGAATCAAATGGCCCGTGGTTTACGCAAACAAGGGATTTTACCTGATCAGGTGATAGGGTTACTTACGGATCGTTCCTTAGAAATGATCACAGCCATTCTAGCCATCTTTAAAGCTGGTGGCGCTTATATGCCTATCGATCCATCTTATCCGAGTGAACGCATTCAATACATGCTAGCGGATAGTCGCACCCATTTGTTATTGGTGCAAAAAGCTGAAATGATCCCAGCCAATTATCAGGGTGAGGTACTGCTGTTAACAGAAGATAGCTGGATGGATGAGAATACAGACAATTTAGATTTGGTCAACCAAGCACAAGACCTGGCCTATGTCATGTACACCTCAGGTTCAACAGGTAAACCAAAGGGGAATCTGACAACACATCAAAATATCGTCAAGACCATCATTAACAATGGCTACATAGAGATTACGCCCAATGATCGTCTTCTACAGTTGTCCAACTACGCGTTTGATGGCTCTACCTTTGATATATACAGCGCACTGTTAAACGGAGCTTCCCTTGTTTTAGTACCAACGCATGTACTGATGAATCCGACTGATTTGGCATCGGTCATTCAAGACCAGCATATTACCGTTTCCTTTATGACAACATCTCTGTTTAACACTCTGGTTGAGTTGGATGTGACAAGTCTCAAACACATGCGCAAGGTGGTGTTTGGAGGAGAAAAAGCTTCGATCAAGCACGTAGAAAAAGCGCTGGATTACTTGGGAGATGGACGTTTGGTCAACGGGTATGGACCAACAGAAACTACTGTTTTTGCCACTACCTATACGGTGGACCATACGATCAAGGAGACGGGGATTATGCCGATAGGTCGCCCGTTGAACAATACGAAGGTCTTTATTTTGGGAGCAGACAATCAATTACAGCCGATAGGTGCATTAGGCGAGCTATGTGTGAGCGGAGAAGGGCTTGCCCGCGGGTACCTCAATCTTCCAGAGCTGACTGCTGATCGTTTTGTTGAGAATCCTTTTGTGCAGGGAGAGAGAATGTATCGCACAGGGGATTTAGCTCGTTGGTTACCGGATGGAAGCATTGAGTACGTAGGCAGAATAGATGAACAAGTTAAGATTCGGGGACATCGGATCGAATTAGGTGAAATTGAAGCTAGATTACTTGAGCATCCTGCTATTAGCGAGACTGTTTTGCTGGCGAAGCAGGATGAGCAGGGGCATTCCTTCTTATGTGCCTATCTGGTGACAAATGGTGCTTGGTCAGTCGCAGAGCTTCGCAAGCATATTAAAGAAACATTGCCGGATTCTATGGTGCCATCTTATTTTATCGAGATAGAAAAAATGCCGCTAACTTCCAATGGCAAGGCAGACAAGCGTGCATTGCCAGAGCCAGATGTTCAACAAGTAAGCTCCTATATGGCTCCTGAGACGGAAACAGAGGAAAAGCTGGTTCAATTATTCCAAGAAATCCTAAGTGTTGAACAAGTCGGTACACAGGATAATTTCTTCGAGCTGGGCGGTCATTCCTTAAAAGCAATGATGCTGGTTTCACGTATGCACAAGGAATTAGATATAGAAGTGCCGCTCAAGGACGTGTTTGCTCGACCTACAGTTAAAGAATTGGCCGCATTTCTTACAAACACAGAAGTATCGGATTATATAGCGATTGAACCGGTCGCAAAGCAGGAATTTTATCCGGTTTCTTCCGCACAGCGCCGAATGTACGTAGTGGAGCAAATCGGCAGCAGTAATACAACCAGCTACAATATGCCTTTTTTGCTTGAAATAGGAGGAGCTCTCGATGTAGTAGGGTTACAAAAAGCATTAAAGAAACTGGTCATGAGACATGAATCGTTAAGAACATCCTTTCACATGGTTGATGAGGTATTAATGCAAAAGGTTCATCCTGAAGTGGATTGGGATTTAATGGTCATGGAAGCAAAAGACGAGGATCTTCAGCAAATCATTGATGGTTTTATACAGCCGTTTGATTTAAGTGACGCTTCTTTATTTAGAGCGGGACTCGTACGAATTGAAGCTGATCGACATCTGCTGATGCTTGATATGCACCATATTATTTCAGATGGGGTATCAACTAACGTATTATTCCAAGACCTGATGCAAATCTATCAGGGCAAGGAGCTCCCTTCCCTTAGAATTCAATACAAGGATTATGCTGTTTGGCAGCAGACAGAAGCCCAGATTAATCGTTTACGTGAACAGGAGCAGTATTGGCTCAACCAATTTTCGGGAGAGTTACCTGTACTGGAAATGCCTGCCGATTACACCCGTCCATCCATTCAGCAGTCAGAAGGGGATATATGGTCATTTGAAATTAGTGCTGAGATCATAAACAAATTAAAAAAACTATCTTCTTCGCAGGGTACAACCTTGTATATGACATTGCTGGCCGCCTACCAAGTATTATTGTCAAAATATACGGGGCAAGAGGACGTTATTGTGGGTTCTCCTATTGCCGGCCGACCTCATGCGGATGTAGAAAAGATTGTTGGTATGTTCGTTAACACGTTAGCCTTCAGAGGGCAGCCAAAATCAACTCAAACCTTTAGTGCATATCTGTCCGAGGTTAAAGAGCAAGTATTGCAAGCATATGACAATGCAGAATATCCGTTTGAGGAGTTACTAGAAAAGCTTGATTTAGAAAGAGATTTAAGTCGTCATCCACTGTTTGATACGATGTTTGCTTTGCAGAATATGGAAATGGCTGAAATCAATATCATGGATCTTTCCTTTCAGCCGCGGGATTTAAAATGGAAAAATGCAAAATTCGATCTGACGTGGATGATGGCCGAAGCGGAAAATTTGTATGTCACCATTGAGTATAGTACTTCCCTCTTTAAGCCAGAAACAATTGAGCGATTAGGGAAACGTTTCACCCATTTACTAAAACAGATCGGGGATGCTCCGGAACGTTTGATTGCTGACTTAGAATTAGCGACGGAGGATGAAAAACATCAGATTTTATCGGTATTTAATTTGACTCAATCAGATTACCCAGCAAATAAAACAGTTCATCAGCTCTTTGAGGAGCAAGTGAAAAATATGCCTGATCAAAAGGCAGTCGTATTTGGCGAAGAACAAGTAACATACAAAGAATTAAACGCCAAAGCTAACCATCTGGCTACTCTCTTAAAACAAAAAGGCATAACAAACGAACAGCTTGTGGCTGTTATGATTGAGCCTTCCGTCGAGTTTTTTGTAGGCATTCTAGCTGTTCTGAAAGCAGGAGGGGCTTATCTGCCAATTGACCCTACTTATCCGGAGGAACGAATTGCCTATATTTTGGAGGATAGTCAATCGAAGGTTCTGCTAGTGAGGGGTCATGAACAGGTACAGATACAATTTACTGGGGAAATCTTGGCAATTGATAGCAAGAAGTTGTCTACCGAAGAGCTGGAAGACCTACCTGTGAATAACAAAGTAACCGATCTGGCTTATGTCATTTATACATCTGGTTCCACTGGACAACCAAAAGGCGTCATGGTGGAGCATGGATCGTTGATGAATCTTTCAGCTTGGCACGTTCAATATTTTGGCATCACAAAAGATGATCGAAGCACCAAATACGCAGGGGTTGGATTTGATGCATCTGTATGGGAGGTCTTCCCTTACTTAATAGCTGGTGCAACGATTTACGTTATCGATCAAGAAACAAGATATGATGTAGAAAAACTGAATCAGTACGTAACAGATCAAGGAATTACGATCAGCTTTTTACCAACGCAATTTGCTGAACAGTTTATGCAGACAGATCATGCGGATCATTCTGCCCTGCGCTGGTTGCTTATCGGCGGTGATAAAGCCCAGCAAGCCGTTCAGCAGAAGAAGTATCAGATTGTTAATAACTATGGGCCTACTGAGAACACGGTTGTAACAACAAGCTATATAGTGAGTCCTGAGGATAAAAAAATCCCGATAGGCCGTCCAATTGCTAATAATCAGGTATTTATCCTGAATAAAGAGAATCAATTACAGCCAGTAGGGATTCCAGGTGAACTATGCGTTAGCGGCGACAGCCTAGCACGCGGCTATCTGCATCGTCCAGAGTTAACGAATGAGCGATTTGTAGCTAATCCGTTTGTCCCGGGCGAACGCATGTATAAAACCGGAGATATCGCCCGCTGGTTACCAGATGGAAATATTGAGTATCTAGGTAGATTGGATGATCAAATTAAGATCAGAGGATACCGGGTTGAACTAGGTGAGATCGAATCGGCTATTTTGGAGCATGAAGCAATTCAGGAGACAGTAGTGCTCGCAAGACAAGACGATCAGAATCAGACATATCTATGTGCTTATGTTGTACCGAAAAAGTCGTGTGATATGGCCGAGCTTCGTCAATATCTAGGCAGAAAGCTGCCTCATTTTATGATTCCGGCCTTCTTTACGGAAATCACGGAGTTCCCAATTACATCGAATGGGAAAGTGGATAAAAAAGCACTTCCGCTACCAGATTTGTCCAAGCAATCAGAGACTGATTATGTTGCCCCAACCACCACATTAGAAGAAACTCTGGCGGAACTATGGAAAGAAGTGCTAGGAGTCTCCCAAGTGGGAATCCATGATAACTTCTTTAAACTGGGTGGGGATTCGATCAAGGCTATTCAGATCGCAGCCAGATTAAATACGAAGCAATTAAAATTGGAAGTTAAGGATTTATTCCAGGCACAAACGATTGCTCAGGTCATCCCATACATCAAAACCAAGGACAGTAAAGCGGAGCAAGGAATTGTTCAAGGCAAGGTAGAGCTAACACCTATACAGGAATGGTTTTTCCAGCAAACCTTCGATATTCCACATCATTGGAATCAGTCCATGATGTTTTATCGGAAGGAAGGATGGGATCAGCATGTTGTACAACGGGTGTTCCAAAAAATTGTAGAACACCATGATGCCTTGCGAATGGCCTATCAGCAGGAAAATGGTAAAACGATTCAGATCAATCGCGGAATGGAAGGAAAGCTGTCTGAGCTAAGCGTTTTTGACTTTAGACAACAGGCGAATGTGCCAGAGCTGATCGAACAAGCAGCTAATCGTCTACAATCCGCAATGAATTTACAGGACGGTCCATTGGTTCAACTGGGACTCTTTCAGACATCTGAGGGGGATCATCTTTTGATAGCAATTCATCACTTAGTAGTCGATGCCGTTTCATGGCGAATCATTACCGAGGATTTCATGAATGGCTATCAACAAGATTTACAGGGAGAGCCGATTGCATTTACGAGCAAAACAGACTCCTACCAAAAGTGGGCCAAGAGCCTGCTAGAGTACGCTAATAGTGAAGAAATTCAATCAGAGCTGAAATACTGGCAAAGCATTATTGCAAAAGAGATACCTGCCTTGCCAAGAGATTCGAAAGCAGGCGCCCCTTATCTACTCAAGGATATACAAGAGGTCGCTATCCAATTGACAAAAGAGCAAACGAATCAATTATTAACGGATGCCCATAACGCCTACAACACACAGATTAACGATCTGTTGTTGACGGCACTGGCTCTAGCCATTCAGGAATGGGCACAAACCAATCTAATCGCAATTACACTAGAAGGCCACGGACGCGAGGATATTGGGGTGGATATTGACATTAACCGTACAGTTGGTTGGTTTACGTCTATGTATCCAGTGGTATTTGATTTGCAGAAGCAAGGTATTTCAAATGCGGTTAAGCAAGTAAAAGAAGAACTGCGACAGATACCTAATAAAGGGATTGGCTATGGAGTTGTTAGATACCTATCGAGTCAAGGAAGAACAGAGCTGGATCCAAGCTCCCATGCGATAAATCCAGAGATTAGTTTCAATTACCTTGGGCAAATGGATCAATCTGGACAGGAAGAGGAGTATCAATTGTCCCCATTGTCTTCCGGTCAACAGATTAGTCAGATGAATCAAGGCTTGTTCCCGATAAATGTGAGTGGAATTGTAGTGGAAAATCAGTTGTCCATTCAAATATCTTATGATAGCCAAGCTTATCATGATTCTACTATGGAAAAGCTGATTCAACGTTATCAATATCACTTGTTGGAGATTATTAATCATTGTGTTCAGCAGAAAGAAACAGAATTGACCCCGAGTGATTTTTCCACCAAAGAGCTTTCGATGGAGGATTTAGAATCAGTATTTGAGTTACTAGATGAATAAACTTTGGTTATGTCATTAGGAGGCTTTATATGTTAAGTAAAGCAAATATTAAAGACATCTATACATTATCTCCGCTACAAAAAGGCATGTTGTTTCAGCATTTAAAAGAAGAAAGCACGGCTTATTTTGAGCAATTGCACTTTACGATTAATGGACAGCTATATGTAGATAGCTTCGAAGCAAGCTTTCAGCATCTCATAAACAAATATGATGTGCTACGAACCGTTTTTCTGTATAAAAATATGACCCAGCCCATGCAAATGGTTTTAAAAGAAAGAAAAACAAGTGTGCATTTTGAAGATATCTCTAACCTAGATTCTAAAGCTGCGAGTCAATATGTTGAAGAGTTTAAAAATCAGGATCGGGAAAAGGGATTTGAACTCTCGAAGGATATTCTCATGCGTTTCGCTATTTTGAAGGCTGGTGCTGAGTCCTACCATTTGATTTGGAGCTTCCATCATATTTTAATGGACGGCTGGTGCATGGGCATTGTGTTACAGGATTTGTTCAGAATGTATCAGCAGCATCGTCAAAATATGCCGATTACCGTGGAGAGCGTTCCTGCATACAGCGAGTATATCCGTTGGCTTGAGAAGCAGAATGTAACAAAGGCGAGGGATTACTGGAAAAATTACTTAGAGGGCTATGAGGAATTAACAGGTATCATTCGTCTCGATACAAAGCATGCAAGTCACAATAACGAGGTGCAGGAATGCGCGTTTACACTGGATAAAGACATAACGGCAGGACTTACTCAGCTCGCTCGTCATTATTCAGTGACAGTAAATACGCTATTTCAAACGATTTGGGGCATGCTGCTGCAAAAGTATAACAATAAGGATGATGTTGTGTTTGGTGCGGTCGTATCTGGCCGCCCCTCTGAAATCCATGGCGTAGAAAACATGGTTGGCTTGTTTATCAACACTGTCCCTATTCGTATTCAAAAACAAACGAATGATACCTTTAGCCATTTATTAAAAAGAGTTCACGAATCTACGCTATTGTCTAAACAGTATGAGTTTGTATCCTTAGCAGATATTCAAACTGATGCAGGATTTTCTGGTCAATTGCTAGATCACATCTTAGTTTTTGAAAACTATCCGATAAGTGAAGGTTCTTTTGAGGAAGAAGAATTTACGATGGATAGTATAAAAACCTATGAGAAAACAAGCTATGACCTAAACGTGATGATTCGGCCTAATGAGGATCAGCTTGATATTGCCTTCCAATTCAACGATGACGTGTACTCAAGCGAAAATGTAAAAAGACTGTTCCAACATATGAAGCAACTGGCCCTGGCTGTAATCAAGAATCCGGATGAGCGCCTTGAAGAAATTGCAATGATAACAGAAGAGGAACGCCAGCAAATCCTGAATGATTTCCAAGGGGAGATAGTTGATTTTGGTAAAGAAAAAACGCTCCCTGAGCTGTTTGAAGAACAGGTGAAACGAACTCCAGAAACAATTGCACTTCGATTTGAAGATCAACAATTGACCTATCAGGAGCTAAATCAGCGAGTGAATCAATTAGCCTGGACACTTAGAATGAAGGGACTTCAGCGGGAAGAGCTCGTTGGAATTATGGTGCAGCGTTCATTGGAAATGATCGTTGGTGTGCTAGCCGTTATAAAAGCAGGCGGTGCATACGTGCCAATTGATCCGGAATATCCGCTCGACCGAATCCAATATATGCTGGAAGACAGTGGAACCAATTGGCTGTTAACCACTAAACAGAGCGAAATCCCTTCTATCTATCAAGGGCATGTCCTGTATCTTGAGGAAGATACGGTGTATCACGAGCGGACTTCAGATCTAGAGATTGTGAATCAATCCAGCGACTTAGCTTATATTATCTACACATCCGGTTCTACTGGTCAGCCTAAAGGTGTCATGATTGATCATCGTGCTGTTCATAATTTGCATTTGTCAGCAGGCATCTATGGAATAGCACAGGGAAGCCAGGTTTTGCAGTTTGCCTCTTTAAGCTTTGATGCTTCGGTTGGTGATATCTTCCATAGCCTATTAACGGGAGCTACCTTGCATCTTGTAAAAAAAGAGCAATTACTATCCGGACACGCCTTTATGGAGTGGTTAGACGAAGCTGGCATTACGACTATTCCGTTTATTCCACCAAGCGTTCTGAAAGAATTACCATATGCGAAACTGCCTAAGCTCAAAACTATCAGTACTGGCGGGGAAGAATTACCGGCCGATTTAGTAAGGATTTGGGGAGCCAACCGCACATTTTTAAATGCGTACGGTCCTACAGAAACGACGGTTGATGCTACGATTGGTGATTGTGTAGAAATGACGGATAAGCCTTCGATTGGTACGCCAACCGTTAATAAGCGAGCATATATTTTAGATCAATCTGGTCAGATTCAGCCAATCGGTGTTCCTGGGGAGTTATGCGTAGGTGGAGAAGGCGTAGCTCGTGGATACTTACATAGACCTGAGCTTACAGATGAAAAGTTCGTGGACGACCCTTATGTGCCAAACGGAAGAATGTATAAAACGGGAGATTTAGCTAGATGGTTGCCGGATGGGACAATCGAATTTTTAGGCCGTATGGATGGCCAAGTAAAAATTCGTGGATTTAGGATTGAGCTTGGAGAAATTGAAGCTCGGCTAAACCAAGTCCCATCTGTAAAGCAGGCTGTGGTTCTAGCTCGTTCAGGAGAACAAAAGCAGGTATACCTATGCGCATATTTGGTGACGGACAACGATTTGCAGGTTTCAGCCTTACGTAAGGAATTAAGTCAAACGTTACCAGACTATATGATTCCATCGTTTTTTATAAAAGTCGATAAGATTCCAGTCACAGTAAACGGCAAGATAGACAAGAAAGCCTTGCCAAAACCAGAAAAAGAAGTAGAGCTGCAAACCGAATATGTTGCTCCAACGAACCCAACTGAGGAGACTCTTGTACAGATTTGGCAAAAGGTGCTGGGCATGGAGCGAGTAGGGATAGAGGATAACTTCTTTGAGCTAGGTGGTCACTCTATCAAGGCGATGATGCTTGCTTCCAACATTTATAAGGAATTAAAGATTGATCTGCCTTTGCGTGAGATTTTTAATCATACGACAGTAAAAGAAATGGCGCGATTTATCGATGGTCGGGATGAAGAAGAATACGTCGGAATTCAGCCCGCAGCAAAACAGGAATACTACCCTGTCTCTTCTGCACAAAAAAGGATGTATGTCATTCAAGCATTGGAAGATAAGGCTCAGGGTACGAGCTACAATATGCCGTCTTTCTATAAAATCAAAGGCTCTGTAGATGCTGAGAAATTAGAGAAGGTCTTCCAAACATTAATTGATCGGCACGAATCATTACGAACCTCCTTTCATATGATCGAGGAGCAGCTAGTTCAAAAGGTTCACGAACAGGTTTCGTGGAAAATGGACATGAAAACCGTCAGCGCCAATGATGTTTCAAGAGTAAAGGATTCGTTTATCCAACCGTTTGACATCAGTACAGCTCCTTTGTTCCGAGCCGGTCTTCTTACGATTCATAAAGATGAGCACATTCTTATGATGGATGTACACCATATTGTAGGAGACGGCGTATCGACTACGATCTTGTTCCAGGAGCTTATCCAGTTGTATCAAGGGCAAGCGTTACCTGAAGTGAAGATACACTATAAAGATTACGCCGTGTGGCAATTGTCCCAGCAGGATCGTTTGAAAGAAAGTGAAAATTTCTGGATGCAGCAATTTTCTGGAGAGTTGCCGGTGTTGGAGCTGCCTACTGATTATTCTCGTCCACCAATTCGCCGATTGGAAGGAGATTATGTAAGCCAAGGCCTACGCGGTGATCTCCATGCAAGCGTAAAAGCCTTCATGAAAAATCGCGAAGTAACGCTATATATGGTACTGCTTGCGACATACAACGTTCTTCTGCACAAATACACGAATCAGCGCGACATTATTGTTGGTACGCCTGTTTCGGACCGACCGCATCCAGATGTCATGTCCACTGTCGGTATGTTTGTAAATACGCTGGCAGTCCGAAATCAGTTGGAGTCTGAGCAAACCTTCGAAGAGTTTTTAGCAAATGTGAAAACTAAAATGCTAGAGGTCTATGGTCATCAGGAGTATCCATTTGAAGATGTAATTGAAAAAGTAAAGGTTCAAAGGGATACAAGCAGACATCCGCTATTTGACACAATGTTTGGTGTACAAAATCTGGAGACATCCCACGTGGAGTTACCCGATTGGGGTATAGAACCATTGGATATTGACTGGACTAACACCAAGTTTGACATGAGCTGGATGATATTTGAAGCAGACGGTCTAGAAATTAACGTGGAGTATAGCACAAGCCTATTTGAGCGCAATACGATTCAGCGAATGATCGGACACTTTGAACATATCATCGAGCAGATTATGGAAAATCCCCAAATTCGTTTAGCTGATATTCAGTTGACGACAGAAGATGAGAGAATCCAAATCTTAGAGGAATTCAATCATCAACCAACAAAAATAACCTACGATCAGGCAATCCAAAACAGATTTGAAGAACAGGCTATGAAGACACCTGATGCAGTGGCGCTTGTATATAAAGGTCAGGAGTTAACCTATCGTGCGCTTAACCAAAGATCAAATCAGATGGCTCGTACATTAAGAGAGCATGGGGTCGGGCGTGATCAAATAATTGCGGTCATGATTAATCGTTCACATGAGTTGATCATTAGTATCCTAGCCGTATTGAAGGCAGGAGGAGCATACCTGCCACTTGATCCAACGTACCCGCTTGATCGGATTGAGCACATGCTAGAGGATAGTCAGACCGCAATGCTGTTAACCCAAAAAGAAATCCAAATACCTACAGGATATTCGGGGGAAGTTCTCTTCGTTGATCAAGCTGATATTTATCATGAGGATGATACGGATTTATCTAGTATGAATCAGCCTGCAGATTTGGCCTATATTATTTACACATCAGGCTCTACTGGAAAGTCCAAGGGAGTAATGATCGAGCATCGTTCATTACATAATCTGATTCATATTTCTCACCCCTATAAAATGGGAGCAGGAAGCAGAGTCCTTCAATTTGCCTCTAGCAGCTTTGATGCCTCGGTAGCAGAGATCTTTCCAGCTCTTTTAACTGGATCAACTTTGTATATTGAAGAGAAAGAGGAGCTATTAACCAATTTAATTCCTTACTTGCTAGAGAATCAAATAACAACAGTAGCATTGCCGCCATCCTTATTAAGGTCCGTACCTTATACGGAACTACCAGCTCTAGAATGCATAGTTAGTGTCGGAGAAGCTTGCACATTTGATATTGTGCAAACTTGGGGGCAAAATCGCACCTTTATAAACGGATACGGCCCTACAGAATCAACTGTTTGCAGTGCCTTTGGTGTGATTACAGCAGAGGACAAGCGCATCACGATTGGTAAACCGTTCCCTAATCAAAAGGCCTATATCATCAATGAAAATCAACAGCTGCAACCAATCGGGGTTCCAGGTGAGCTTTGCATAGCAGGGGCTGGATTAAGCCGTGGGTACTTGAATCGTCCTGAGCTGACACAAGAAAAATTTGTAAACAACCCCTTTGCACCTGGTGAGCGTATGTATAAAACAGGAGACGTAGCTCGCTGGTTGCCTGATGGCAATATCGAATATGTCGGTCGTATGGATGATCAGGTTAAAGTACGCGGAAATCGGGTCGAGCTTGGGGAGGTTACCAGCCAATTACTTACGCATCCTTCGATTACAGAAGCTGTTGTTGTACCAATAGTCGATACACATGGAGCAACGACACTATGCGCCTATTTCATCGAGGATAAAGAAGTGAAAGTCAACGATTTGCGCCATCATTTGGCTAAAGCTCTGCCTGAGTTTATGATTCCTGCTTACTTTATTAAAGTAGATCATATTCCATTGACAGGAAACGGAAAGGTAAATAAACAAGCATTACCTGATCCTTCCGAATTCATATCAGCACAAGCAGGCCATGAAATCGTTGCCCCTTCTTCTCAGGACGAGGAAATACTGGTTCAGGTATGGGAAGAAGTCCTGCAGTTCAAACCGATTGGGGTAGAGGACAACTTCTTTGAACGAGGCGGAGACTCCATTAAGGCATTGCAAATCGTAGCTAGACTTAGCAAATATAATCGGAAATTGGATAGTAGACATATTTTTAAAAATCCAACGATTTCCATGCTGGCTCCTTACCTTGAACAAAGAGGTGCTTTGATTGAGCAAGATTCAATTGAAGGCGAAGTGCCGCTTACACCGATTCAATCCTGGTTCTTTGAACAACCTTTTGTGCATCCACATCACTTTAATCAATCTATGCTTCTGCCGAATGAACAAGGCTGGGATCGTCAACGAATAGAACAAGCATTTACAACCATTGTTAAACACCATGATGCCTTAAGAATGAAGTACCAGTTTAGAGAGAAGATCATTCAAGAAAATCAGGGTATCAAGGGAGAGTTTTTTACCCTGCATGAGGTGGATGTAACCAAGGAAAGAGACTGGCAAAGCCGCATCGAACAAGAAGCGAATCAACTCCAAGCAAGCTTTGATTTGACAACAGGCCCTCTTGTAAAGCTTGGCTTATACCGTACGGCATATGGCGATTATCTTCTGATTGTCGTACATCATCTCTTAATTGATGGTGTCTCATGGCGCATCCTGTTGGAGGATTTCCAGACGCTTTATGAGCAAAAGGGCGAGCTGCCGGCGAAAACCACTTCCTTTAAGACGTGGGCTGTGCAACTGGAGGAGTATGCTCGCAGCAAAAAGCTACAAGACGAGGCAAGCTACTGGAAAGGGTTGTTGAACAAATCGGTAAGAGAGCTGCCTGCGGATAAGGAATCAAGCGATACATTCCTTTTTGCAGATACAAAAGAAGTACAGCTTACCTTTGATATAAATGAAACCCAAGACTTGCTTGCGAATGCCCACCATGCTTATAAGACAAAAGCGGATGATTTATTGCTGACAGCGTTGGTTCTTACCATAAATGAGTGGACTCAGCAAAGCGATATCATAGTGAATTTGGAAGGTCATGGCCGTGAGACGATTGTGGAAGGCATTGATTTGAGCCGTACAATTGGCTGGTTTACGACCATTTCTCCAGTCCTATTTGAATTAGGGGAGCATCAACTCTCCAGTGTGATTAAACATGTAAAAGAAACGCTGCGCAATGTGCCGAATAATGGTATTGGTTTTGGAATCTTACAATACATGACTCAGTCTGATGTAAGCCAGAGCCAATTAAGTTCTCATCACATAAGCTTTAACTACCTAGGTCAGATGGGAGAAGATTCCGCTAGTCAGTCTGAGACGGATAATGGAGTCCTTATCAATACAGGAGATCAGATAAGCCCAATGAACGCAAATCCGAGCTCGCTTAATATGACTTGCCTTGTAATGAATAATACGTTGCATGTTACTTTTGATTATAATCCGAAACGTTACGAACAGGAGACAATTCAACGTCTGGCAGATCGTTATAAGAGCAATTTAAAAGCAGTCCTCGATCATTGTGTTCAACGCGAGCAGACAGAGCGAACACCTAGTGATTTTAGTACGAAGAAGCTTTCTTTAGAGGACTTAAACGACGTGTTTACAACACTTAAAAATCTATAAAGGTATCCTGAGGAGGAGAAGATTAACTTGATTAATACCTCAGACGTCAAAGACATTTATAGTTTATCCCCGATGCAACGAGGAATGTTATTTCATACCTTAAAAGACAAAGAAAACCTTGCCTATTTTGATCAGACAACTTTTCAAATGGAAGGTGACATATGTGTCGAATCTCTTGAGAAAAGCTTTAACGAGCTGATTCGCAAGTATGATGTTCTGCGTACGATCTTTTTATATCAGAAATTAAAAGAGCCGATGCAGGTTGTGTTAAAGGAGAGAACAGCAAGGATTCATTATGAGGATTTCTCTATGAAGAGCGAGTCGGATCAAGCAAAGGCTCTTCGTGCAGCAAAACAGAGGGACCGGGACGAGGGCTTTGACCTCTCCCGGGATATCCTCATGCGGCTATCTTTATTAAAAGTCGCACCTAAACAATATGAATTAGTGATCAGTAGCCACCATATTATCATTGATGGATGGTGCACGGGTATTTTGTACCAGGAGCTGTTTTATTTTTATCAATGCTTCGTGGCAAATCAACCTATCCCTGCTGAGAAATCGATTCCGTACAGCAGATATATTCGTTGGCTAGAAGAACAGGATGAAGAGAAAGCAAAAGCCTATTGGAGTGAATATCTGCAAGATTTCGAGGGGGCATCTGTTATCCCTAAGCAAAATGCTAAGGGAGAGAAGGAAGTATGCTCTATTGATAAGGTAACCTTCCACTTTGATAAAAAGCTGACGGAGGAACTGGTGCAGGTAGCAAAAGCTTGCCAAGTAACAATAAGTACCTTGTTTCAAACAATGTGGGGCATCCTGCTCCAAAAGTATAATAACTCTCAGGAAGCTATATTTGGCTCGGTTATTTCAGGAAGATCACCAGAGATTCCTGATGTGGAAAAAATAGTTGGAATTTTTATTAATACCATTCCTGTTCGCATTCGGACATTGGATAAGCAAACCTTCAAGGAATTGCTGATCCAGGTTCAGGAGGCATCTGTCAACTCTGAAAAATATAATTATCTAACATTGGCTGATATTCAAGCAGTTACCGGATCGAATCATGCACTGATCCATCATATTGTGGCATTTGAAAATTTCCCGATTGCCTCGGACAGCTTCGTTGATTCGAGCGAGTCCGATTCAGAAGAATTGAAAGTTGTGAACGTCATAGACGATCATGAGAAGACCAACTTTGATTTTAATGTGCAAGTTCAGCTTGATACAGAGTTACTAGTAAAAATCTCTTATAATCAGCATCTTTATCATAGAAGCTTTATTGATAATATCTTTAATCACCTGCAACAGATTGCCGAGTCTACCATTCATAACCTAGATATTCAAATAGATGAGATAGCTATTGTTTCCAAGGAGGAGAAGAATCAGCTATTAAGCTATTCAACTCCAGCCAAGTCAGATTTTCCAATGGATAAAACCATTCACCAGTTATTTGAGGAGCAGGTATCACGGACACCGGAGCAGATCGCGGTCGTTTATAAAGGGGAGTCCTTAACCTATCGCCAGTTAAATGAGAAGGCCAATCAATTGGCATGGGTGCTAAGAAAACGAAAGGTAAGACCTAACGAGATCGTAGCGATCATGGCAGAGCACTCCCTAGAGATGTTGGTTGGGGTGATTGGGACTTTAAAGGCAGGTGCGGCCTATCTTCCTATTGACCCATCCTACCCAGAAAAAAGAATCGCCCATATGCTACAAGATAGCAAAGCGGAACAATTACTTATCCAGCCCCAGTTGAATATGCCGCAGGACTTTAAGGGAAGTGCCTTATGGTTAACAGAAGAGAGCTGGGCGAAGGAGAGTACGACCCATCTGCCGCTTGCTACGAGCGCAAATGATTTAGCATACATGATTTATACCTCAGGTTCAACAGGACTGCCTAAGGGAGTTATGGTTGAACATCAAGCCTTGGTTAATTTAGTCATGTGGCATAACGAGGCATTTGGCGTAACAATGACTGATCAATGCACGAAATTGGCAGGCTTTGGATTCGATGCATCGGTGTGGGAAACCTTCCCTCCGCTTATACAGGGAGCTACGCTTCATGTGTTAGAGGAATCGAGCCGTGGGGATATTTATGCTCTGCATGAATACTTTGAAAAGAATGCGATCACGATTAGCTTCTTACCTACTCAATTAGCCGAACAATTCATGGAGCTTACAAGCAGTACATTACGTGTGTTACTCATTGGCGGTGACCGGGCTCAAAAGGTTAAAAAGACAGCATATCAAATCATAAACAATTACGGTCCAACTGAAATTACAGTAGTAACGACGAGCGGTCAACTGCATCCTGAGCAGGATGTCTTCCCGATTGGAAAGCCGATCACCAATCACAGCGTTTATATTTTAGATCAGAACGGACATCTTCAGCCGATCGGAATACCTGGCGAGCTGTGCGTCAGTGGTGCAGGGCTTGCAAGAGGCTACCTAAATCAGCCTGAACTCACCGTAGAACGCTTTGTTGATAATCCCTTTGTACCTGGAGAGAGAATGTATCGCACAGGGGACTTAGTTCGTTGGAGAATCGATGGCAGCATCGAATATCTGGGAAGGATTGACGAGCAAGTCAAGATTCGAGGATACAGAATTGAGTTAGGTGAGATTGAAACAAAGCTTCTTGAACATCCTTCCATTAGTGAGGCGCTTGTCGTGGCTCGAAACGACGAGCAAGGTTATACCTATCTATGCGCTTATGTGGTAGCGACCGGGGCCTGGAGCGTATCTTCATTACGCGAGCATTTAATCGAAACATTGCCCGAATATATGATTCCAGCTTACATGATGGAAATGGAAAAAATGCCGCTTACTGCAAACGGAAAGGTAGATAAGCGAGCGTTACCAGTGCCTGATAGGCAAAGAATGAACGAATATGTGGCACCTGCAACAGAGACGGAGGAAAAGCTAGTTCAACTGTTCCAAGAAATTTTAGGACTTGAGCGTATTGGTACTACAGATCACTTCTTTGAATTAGGCGGACATTCGCTGAAGGCGATGATGCTTGTGTCTCGTATGCACAAGGAGCTAGGTGTGGATGTGCAGTTAAATGAGATGTTTGCTCGCCCAACGGTTAAAGACCTGTCTGCCTACATAGATCAGATGAACGGTTCTGCTTACACAGCGATTCAGCCAGCGGAGGAACAGCCTTATTATCCTGTTTCTTTTGCACAAAGAAGAATGTATGTTGTACAGCAAATGAGAGATAGTGAAACGACGAGCTATAACATACCGTTTACGTTTGAGCTAAAAGGAAAGCTGCATCTGGATAAGCTGAGAGAAGCGTTACAGATTCTGGTCCTACGACATGAAAGTCTCCGTACATCGTTTCATATGATTGATGAAAATCTAGTTCAAAAAGTAAATAAAGATATTTCATGGGATTTAGAAGTAATAGAAGCTGTGGAGTCAGAGGTTCAAGTAAAACTGGAGGAATTTATCAGACCTTTCAATTTAAGTGAGGCTCCGCTTTTCAGAGCTCGTTTAATTTGCTTGCATCCACAGCATCATCTTTTGAGCTTGGACATGCATCATATTATTTCAGATGGTGTATCTATGAACCTGTTCCTGCAGGAATTCATGACACTCTATCAGGGAGAAGCATTGCCAGCGCTCGCTGTCCAATACAAGGATTTCGCCGTATGGCAACAATCAGATGAGCAGCGAGCTAGATTAAAAGAGCAGGAAAAATATTGGTTACATCATTTTTCTGACGAGCTGCCTACCTTAGAATTGCCAACAGATTTTCAACGCCCTGCTATACAGCAATTTGACGGAGATGAATGGACGTTTGAAATTAATGCTGATCTTCTAGCAAAGGTCAAACAAATCTGCTCTAGCCAAGGCACGACGTTATATATGACGCTTCTCGCTGCTTATCAGGTGTTCTTAGCTAGATATACCGGGCAGGAGGATATCATTGTAGGTTCTCCAATTGCTGGACGCTCTCATGCTGATTTGGAAAACATTATAGGTATGTTTGTAAATACATTAGCTTTGCGCGGCAAGCCAAAGGCGGATCAATCCTTCCTCTCCTATCTAAAACAGGTAAAAGAGACCGTATTCCAAGCATACGCGAACGCAGAATATCCATTTGAAGAGTTGATTGAAAAACTCGATTTAGAACGCGATATGAGTCGTCATCCGCTATTTGATACCTTGTTTTCCTTGCAAAATATAGAAATATCTGAGTTCCACATGAGTGATCTGGAAATTTTTCCTTATGAAACGGGACAAAAGAATGCAAAATTCTCTCTTAGCTGGTTAATAGCAGAAGGAGAGTCCCTTTATGTAACAATCGAATACAGCACCAAATGCTTTAAGCTAGAAACCATTAAACGTATGGCAAGTCATTTTGAACAACTGCTAGCGCAAATTGTTGAGCAACCGGAAGCTCGCATTGGCCATCTGGAGTTAGTAGCAGATGCCGAAAGAAAAATGTTACTTGAAGACTTTAATCTGACAAAAGTCGACTATCCAAGAGAAAAAACAATTCAAGAATTATTTGAAGAGCAGGTAGACAAAAACCCTGATCAAATCGCGCTTATATGTGGTGAGGAACAGTTTACCTACGAACAATTAAATGTGAAATTTAACCAGTTAGCTCACGTATTAAGAAGAGAAGGCGTTCAACCCAATCAGGTAATAGGGCTAATTACGGATCGATCGCTGTCGATGATTGTAGGTATTTTTGGAATTTTAAAAGCAGGTGGGGGCTATCTGCCAATCGATTCGACCTATCCGACCGAAAGAATTCAATACATGCTTGAAGACAGTCAAACTCACCTATTGTTGGTACAACACAGAGACATGGTTCCACCAGGTTATCAGGGAGAAGTTTTGATAATAGAGGATAAGATAAGTCGAGATGAACAAGTAGCTAACATAGATTTGATCAATCAGCCGCAAGACTTGGCTTATGTCATGTACACATCTGGCTCTACAGGTAAACCAAAGGGGAACCTGACTACTCATCGAAACATTATCAAAACGGTATGCAATAACGGATATATTGAGATAACGACTGAGGATCGTCTTTTGCAGTTATCTAATTATGCATTTGACGGCTCTACCTTTGATATATTCAGCTCGTTATTACACGGAGCAACGCTGGTACTGGTACCAAAAGAAGTGATTTTGAATCCAACAGACTTGGTTACATTGATACGCGAACAGCAGATCACTGTATCGTTTATGACTACCTCATTGTTTAATGCATTAGTGGAACTGGATGTAAGCAGTCTCCAAAACATGCGCAAAATAGCATTTGGAGGAGAAAAGGCTTCATTTAAGCATGTGGAAAAGGCATTGGATTTCCTCGGAAATGGACGATTGGTGAATGGATATGGTCCCACAGAAACAACAGTTTTTGCTACAACCTACACTGTGGATGAGCGCATTAAGGAATGGGGGATTATACCGATTGGTCGACCGCTACATAATACCACGATCCACATTTTAAGCGCTGATGACAAGCTACAGCCAATTGGAGTCATTGGAGAGCTGTGCGTAAGCGGTGAAGGATTGGCACGCGGTTACCTTAATCTACCAGAGTTAACGATGGAGCGATTTGTTGAAAATCCATTTAGACCTGGTGAAAGAATGTACCGCACAGGGGACTTGGCTCGTTGGTTACCGGATGGAGTTCTTGAATATGTAGGACGCAAGGATGAACAAGTGAAAATTCGCGGACATCGCATTGAGCTTAGTGAAATTGAAACAAGGATATTGGAGCATCCTGCTATCAGTGAAACGGTTCTTCTAGCCAAGCGAAATGAGCAAGGCAGCTCATACTTGTGCGCTTATATTGTTGCCCATGGCCAATGGAATGTTAAAGAATTGCGCAAGCATGTAAGAGATGCTTTGCCAGAACACATGGTGCCATCTTATTTTATTGGCTTAGACAAACTTCCACTTACCTCCAATGGTAAAGTCGACAAACGAGGATTGCCAGAACCAGAAGGCAGCTTGCAACTGACTAGAGAAATTGTTGCTCCACGTAATGAATCTGAAAAACAGTTAGTTGAAATTGTTGCTGAGGTTCTGGGACTAGAAGCTAGTGAAATAAGTATTACCGATAATCTTTTTGAGCTAGGCGGACATTCCCTAACGATTCTAAGAATTCTTGCTAAGGTTCACACCTTTAACTGGAAGCTTGAAATGAAAGACTTCTATAATTGCAAGAACCTTGAGGAAATAGCAAGCAAGGCATCTGATATGCAGGAAAATCAAAATCTGTCTGGCAGTGGCTCGGTCTTTAAAAAGGGTGAGAAGAAATCAATCCCGGTAGTACCCGTCCACGATAGACAAAAAGAGATGGAGTATGTTTTATTGCTCGGCTCCACTGGCTTCTTAGGTATTCATTTGCTGCATGAGCTGCTACAAAAAACAGAAGCGACAATTCTTTGCGTCATTCGTGCAGAAAATGATGAAGCTGCTATGCAACGTCTACGTAAAAAAATTGATTTTTACTTTTCCTCACAGTTCAGTAGCTCCCAAATTGATGAGTGGTTTACCCGCATCCAAATCATTCACGGTGATATTACGCAAGCCAACTTTGGATTAGAGGCAAAACATTACCAAACGCTAGGAGCTATCGTTGACACTGTCATTCATACGGCTGCATTGGTGAAGCATTACGGGTACTATGAAGAGTTTGAAAGAGCAAATGTACATGGAACGCAGCAAGTAGTTACCTTTTGCTTGAACAATAAATTACCAATGCACCATGTTTCAACCCTGAGCGTTTCGGGAACCACCGTTGAAGAAGCAACAGAGCTTGTAGAATTTACCGAGAAGGACTTTTATGTTGGTCAAAACTATGAGTCAAATGTATATCTGAGAAGTAAATTTGAAGCCGAAGCCGTAATTGTAGGCGGAATGGAAAACGGACTCGATGCACGTGTCTACCGGGTTGGCAATTTAACAGGACGCTTTCAGGATGGATGGTTTCAGGAAAACATTAATGAAAATATGTTTTATCTCCTATCGAAAGCCTTCCTTGAGCTTGGAGGTTTTGATCAGGAGATTATGCAGGGTATGGTTGATCTAACCCCTATTGATACATGTGCACAAGCTATTGTACACATCATCAACAGCAAAGGAATTCAGGAAAGAGTCTTCCATTTACAAAATCCGCACTTGGTAACATACGATGATATGTATCGTGTATTTGAAGAGCTTGGCTTTTCAAGACGGGTACAAAGCCGAGAAGATGTTACACGTGAATTAGATATAATGATATCTCAGGGTGATGAAAAGCTGTTCTTGGCTGGGATTCTAACCACGATGTTGGATGATGTAGAGCATGCTGAACAATTTAATGTTGCAGTCGATTCAAGTAGGACATTGCAGCTATTAGAGGATACCTCGTTTACCTATCCTGTTCCTGATGATGAGTATTTGCGCAAGCTGGCTATGCATATGATCAAAGTTGGGTTTGTTACTCCTAATCATACTGTTACTGAAAAGATAGGAACTAGTCGTTAGCGCTATGCTAGCGACTGGTTCCCAGCCTAAATGAATAGCTAAAGGAAGGAGAGGGAACCCATGGCAGTCATTGAACTAAAAAACCTTACGAAAAAGTATAATGAGGTCTATGCTGTTGATCATCTAAATATAGAAGTACCTCAAGGGCATATTTATGCGTTTTTAGGTAGCAATGGAGCGGGAAAGACAACCACAATTAAAATGATGACGGGCCAATTGAACCCTTCGGAGGGAGAGGTTCTATTTCTAGGGCGCAATATTTGGCAGGATCGTGAGGCAAGAAGAATTGCGGGCTATGCTCCAGACGTTCCACTTCTTCATGAAGGATTGACAGCCAGAGAGATGATACGCTTTGTGGGGGCTCTTTATGATAGTGACGAAGATATGAATAAACGTGTTGACACGTTGTTAGAACATTTTGAGCTGGCAGATAAAGCAGACCAGCTTATTAAAGAATACTCATTAGGAATGAAACGAAAGGTTTCGATTGCTTGCGCATTGATTCATCGCCCTAAAATCCTGCTATTAGACGAAGTTACGAATGGATTGGACCCAAAGGCGACCCGTGAAGTGAAAAATTATATTCGACATTTTGCCAAAGAAGAGGGTGGTACTGTTTTTATTACGACCCATATTTTGGACATTGTTGAAGAATTAGCCGATACAATTTCCATCCTGCATAAAGGAAAAGTCAAAGTGACGGGAAGCATGGAAGAATTGCGCCAAGTGGCAGGCAATGAAGAAGGGCGATTGGAAGATATCTTTTTATCCGCTATCGAGTAGCAGGAGGTGACAGAATTGTATGTGGGCACAAACGAAATGGATTAGTTTCTTTTACACAAGACCCTTCTTTAATCGCTTTTTTATCCATAGTCCTTCTAAATGGATCATTTATGTGGGCTTGGGAACCATTGCTATTGCCATGTACTTTTCGGAGAATTTTGGGCAGCTTCTCTTACATGCCAGTCTTAGTGCTAGATTGATGCTTCTCATAGGGGAATGTATTTTTGTCGGTTTGCTTCGTGGCATGAATACGTTGACACAACAAATGTACTCTGATCGATTACTGACTTTGTTCCATGTATCGGGAGTTTCTCCGTTTCGGATGATCCTTGGGCAATCTACTTCAAGTCTACCTCTGTACACGTGGTCATCCATTATGATTGCTATTCCATTAACGATTGGCTATTCTGCTATGGAAAGAGTTCTGTATGTTTTGTTCTTCCTAGCCGTTTCTCTATTGATGATTTGGTTAACAGACATCTTAAGCCGATTTTTAATGGTTCTGACCATGCGGTTTTTCCCTATTATTGTCAAAACATTCGTAGGTATCTCCTCACTTGCCTATGTTGCTTTAATTGGCCTATTGGTTTGGGCATTGATTGAGGTTGAAACAATTTCTCCAGAAGCTTGGCAAAGCTTAGAGCGTTTTATGGTATATGTTTTGTGCGTTTTCGCGGTTGGTCTTGGAGCGTTGTTTCTATTCTCTGAACAAATTGGAAGGTTTTATTACGAAAGCTGGCTGAACCATGCGGAGTCGCAAGATAGGACCAGACCAGAAACACAGGAAAATCTATCGAATTTGGTCAAAAACGCTCATGATGCCATCGTTTTTAAAGACATCACGCTCTTAATAAGAAACCCCATCACAAAAATCCGCTTCTGGTTTTGGGTGATTGCCATTATCTGTGGAGCAGTGGTAGCGAAGTCGGGTGTGGCCAGTTCCTTTTTAACAGAAGCGAACCAAGCCTATTATGTCCTGTTGTTCGTTTCCCTGCTTACAGCACTCGTTTTTGGTGAGGTTGTATCAGCTCTCTACCAATTAGAAGAACAAAACTACATTCTTTATTATGTAGCGGCTGTAAAGGGAAGTACGATTTTCTGGGCAAAAACAATGACAGCTTCGCTCTTGGTGGTAGCCCCAGCGATTATAGGTCACCTCATTCTAGCCATTGTCCTGCAATTCTCTTTCATGGAGTGGCTACTAGGTGGATTGCTTATTCTTGGCTTTACCTTTGGCTCCATCATCGTTCAATTAAGTATAGCTTCCCTTGATAAGAAGGGAAGAGGTGGAGTTAATCTTAAAGAAGGCTCGGAAGAAGAGGAAATGCTTAAGCAATCCCCGAAAAAGCCAATTGCCATTGTATCGTCTATTATGGGTTTGATTTATCTAGGCGTATGTCTTTGGTTATATTGGATCAATATTGGCATTCCCATTCTAGCTACAATCGTGCTGCTTACCTTGCTATTGAGTCTGGTTGGAGTTCGTTATAGCGCGAGATAAAAAGAGAATAATGTAATTTTGTGTCATAAATTGACTTTTAAGGTCAAAAATGTAAATATTAAAATAAGTTGAGTTCTACTTCATTTGTCTACTTATCTGTTAAGAGTGAAAAATATGATAGCGGAGGTCGTTTTATGGATTATGTACAATTAGGTTCATCTGAGTTAAAGTGCTCCCGTATTGGATTAGGAACCTGGGCCATTGGCGGTTGGGCTTGGGGAGGCACCAATGAAAAAGATGCCATTCAAGCGATCCATCGTGCTTTCGATATCGGGATAAATACGTTAGATACAGCTCCCATTTATGGATTTGGTTTATCAGAAGAAATATGCGGTAAGGCTATTAAGCAACATGGTCAAAGAGACAAAATTCATATCGCCACCAAGGCTGGCGTAGAGTGGGTAGGAGAAGAAGGCGTTTACTGGTGCAACTCCTCTAAAGAGCGTATTCTTCAAGAGTTCGAAGATAGCCTACGCCGTTTGCAAGTAGACTATATTGATTTATACCAGCTTCATTGGCCTGATCCGGGATTGCCGCTTGAAGAAACAGCAGAAATTTTTGCACAGCTTTATAAGGGAGGCAAAATTAGAGCGATTGGTGTAAGCAATCTTTCCATTGAACAAATAGAACAGTGGCAAAAAATAGCTCCGCTTCACAGTAGCCAAAACAGACTTAATCTGCTTCAAACAGAGCATAAGGATACCTTCCTTTACTGCGATAAGAATCATATTAATACCATTACGTGGGGAACATTGGCACAAGGCTTGTTGACAGGAAAATTCACGAAAGACTCCACGTTTGCTGAAGACGATTTACGACATGGATATCCTTTATTTGCGCCAGAATATTTTGATCAGTATCTACAGGCAGTGGATCGCTTAAAAGAAATAGCTCAAGAAAAAGGAAAAACAACGGCACAACTGGCTGTACGTTGGACGTTAGATCACCCTGGTGTAAGCATATCTCTTTGGGGGGCAAGGAAGCCGTCTCAGTTAGACGAGGTATCTGGAGTAATGGGATGGTCTCTTTCAGCACAAGATCTAGAGCAAATTGATCAAATCATAAAAGAATCTCTACATGATCCATTCCATGATCCGACATTGGGGCCGCCTACTAAGGAAGAGTGGCAGGGGATGGGAGTTCTGTAAAAAAAAGAAAATACCTTAGTTCTTCTTCATGGACTAAGGTATTTCTGTATAGAATTTTCATGATACGAACATAGAGCAGGAGGAGACAATGAGTATACAAAAGCAATCTCAGATCGTTTTGGAGATGGAGAAGAGTCTCAAAGGCCTAGAATATATCGATGAAGTTCGTGTGGTACAGGAAGAAAAAAATATAGGCAACAGAATATGGCATGCAAAAGATTTAATCCCAACCATGATGAAAACAGACAGGTTAAAAATAGATACACCAAAATCAGAGCTGCTGCGGCAAACCGAACGGATTGAAAGCTCCCTTCCCTTAGCAATTAGTCATGGGGATGAATTAAAGAGAACAGCTAGCAGTCCTACTACGTTAATTGATGTATTACTCAATGCTGCTAAGCTGGAGGATAAGGGAATCATCTATGTTTTGGATAACGGAGATGAAATCGAAACTAGCTATCGACAGTTATTTGAGCAAGCTAAGCGCCTATTAAAGGGACTGCGGAACATGGGGATCAAGCCTCAAGATCGGGTTATTTTTCAATTTCAAAAAAATCAAAACTATGTCCCTATGTTTTGGGCTTGCGTATTAGGTGGGTTTATTACTGTACCGATTGCTACGTCTGCCTCGTATGCAGAAAAGAATGCTGATACTTCGAAGCTATACAATATCTGGAACATGTTAGATAAGCCAGTAATCATAACGGATGAAGATTTGCTGGAGGAAGTTAACAAGTTATCGGAAGTTTGGGAAACAGATGAGTTTGTTATCAGCACGGCTGAGCAGTTAATGAATAATGATGAGGAACAAGAATTTTATACGTATCAAGAGGAAGATTTTGTCCTATATTTGTTAACATCGGGTAGTACTGGTTTACCTAAATGCGTGCAGCATAGAAATGCTAGTCTGGTGGCACGCACAATGGCCACAGCACAATTTAACCGATTTGACAGCGAAGAGGTTCTTTTATGCTGGATGCCATTAGAGCATGTTGGCGGATTGGTCATGTATCATATTCTAGGTGTTTATTTAGCCTGCCAACAGATATTACCACGAGTAGATTCATTTATTTCTCAGCCGTTGAATTGGTTGCATTGGATGGACAAGTATAAAGCTACCTTAACATGGGCTCCTAATTTCGCCTTTTCTCTGGTAAATGACCAAGAAAAGGATATTGAAGAAGGCAGCTGGGATTTATCCAGTGTAAAACATATCTTAAATGGCGGAGAAGCGATTGTTGCTAAGACAGCTAAGCGATTTTTATCCATATTGCGTAAACATCAACTCCGTGACGATTGCATGTACCCCTCTTTTGGAATGTCTGAAACCTCTTCCGGTATTGTATTTTCCAAAACATTCCGCAGTGAATCTCAATCTGGCGTTCATTATGTAGATAAGATTTCATTTGAAACCCTGCTTCGATTTGTAGATGATACGGAAAAAGAACATATTTGCTTTACAGAGGTAGGAGGACCTATCCCGGGTGTAAGTGTTCGAATTGTTGATGATAATAACCAGTTGCTGCATGAAAATCATATTGGCCGAGTGCAAGTCACAGGCCCTACAATCATGGCAGGCTATTATCAAAATCAAGAGGCCAATCAGGAGGCCTTTATTGGAGATGGCTGGTTTTTTACAGGGGACCTAGGATTCCTCAATGAAGGTCGATTAACAGTTACAGGTCGTCAAAAAGATATCATTATTATGAACGGAAAAAATTATTATAATTACGAAATTGAATCATTAGTAGAAAGTGTTTACGGGGTGCAATCTACATTCGTAGCCGCCGCAGCGTTTATTGATACCTCCAAAAGCGTTGAGGAGCTAGCGATCTTTTTTACTCCTATAAATGAGATAGATGAGAGATTCCTAGGTTTTATCATTACGGAAATTAGACGAACAGTAAGCAGGAATTTAGGTATAACACCGAAGCGCATCATTCCGATTAAGAAGGAAACATTTTCTAAAACGGAATCTGGTAAAATTCAGCGAAATAAATTCACGGAGAGACTATATGCTGGGGAATTTGATGAGATTATTAAGCAAATAGAGACACAAAATGAGGACCCGCATCAAACCTTTCCAGAATGGATGTATGCAAGAAAGTGGGAAGAACGCCCTATTTCTGTACTAGCCTCCCCGCTTCCGCAAGAAACGTATCTTATTTTTCGCGATACATTAGGGCTGGGAGATCAATGGTCATCCTTGTCTCAGAATGGTTCTAGCGCGATGATTATAGTTGATCAGGGAGAAAGCTTTAAAAAGCGAGGAGAATTCCACTACGAAATAAACCAGCATGAGCCAAAGGACTATCAGTTACTATGTGAGGAACTAAAAAAAGAATCGGTAACCATTCATCATGTTCTACATCTATGGACATACCAGGAGGACTTGGATGAAGCGGAAAAAGAGCTATCCTATTTAAAAGAAAGTCAATTCTTAGGTAGCTTTAGCCTTATTTTCTTGTTACAAGCTTTACATAAAGAAGTAGGTATGCCAAAAACGTTGACGTTCGTTTCTTCCAATGTATTCTCGTTAGAAAATCCTGAACATTCAGCTTACGAGAAAGCAACGATTCCAGGAATCATTAAGACTATGAAGCATGAATTTCCTAATACAATCGCTAAATTTGTAGATATAGACACCAACCATCCTCCTTATCATCCATTGCTAGCGCTACAAGCAGAGCAGGGGCTGCCGGACGAGGAAAGCGTGGTTATTTATTCGAAGGGCAAACGATTTGTCCCGAAACTGCAACAGGTAAATCTTCAAGAAGCTAACAAAAAACCATTGCCGTTGGTAGAAAAAGGATTTTATGTCGTTACAGGTGGTCTTGGCGGGGTCGGCAAGCAAATTGCACAATACTTGATTCAAAAGTTTGATGCCAATATTCTACTACTCGGAAAGACCGCGCTTCCTAGTGCAACTGACAAAAATACTGGTACACAGAGTGAGCGCTATCGAGCACTTCGCGAATTAGAGAAGCTGACTGCTAGAGAAAATCAAATCATCTATAAAAGCACTGATTTATCAGATGTAACAGTAATGGAAGAGGCAATTAATGAATCAATGTTATATATGAATGCTGAAAAAGTGGATGGCATTATTCATTTAGCTGGCGTCTATTATGAAAAACCATTATTGGAAGAATCTGTTGAATCACTGGAACATATGTATGAATCTAAAGTAGCTGGAACCTATCTATTAGGCAAATTGGTTGAAAAATACCCTGAAGCTATTTTGGTTACCTCCTCTTCCTCCAGTGGCTTGTTATCAGGCTATGGAGTGGGAGCCTACACTTCCGCCAATATGTTTGTGGAGACATTTACCGATTATGTAGCACAAAAACGTGATGGCGTACGGTGTTTCGCATGGAGCTTATGGAATGATATCGGTTTAGGGCAACAATTTACAGATATGAAAGATTTATTGATAAGAAAAGGACATCAACCGATCTCTCCGCAAAAAGGAATCTTTTCATTCGAATTAGGCTTGATGCTTGAACATAACATGCTGTATATCGGGCTGAATAAAGGGGTTTCCGAAATTGCAACGCTATGTTCTGAGGTGGTAGAAAAGGAACTAGTAACGACGGTTTATTTCTCCACTACCCATAATCAATTCTCCTTATCTGAAATGTACAGCACCATCAGATTACACACCATTGATGAAAAGGGCCATTCCACAAAGGTTATTTTTAGACAGGTCGATCAGCTTCATTCAGATCAGGCTGAGGATCACCTTGTAAGCAATAACCGAAGAATGGAAGAGGAAATCAAGCAGCTATGGTCTGAAATCCTACAGGTCGACCAGCTTCAGGCTTTTGATAGTTTCTTTGATTTGGGAGGCAGCTCTCTAAAGGCAACGCAATTACTCTCCTCTGTACAGTCACGTTTTGGTGTAGCCATTCCTCTAAAGGTATTTTTTGAAAATCCTACAATTAAGGGATTAATCCATCGCATGGGAAATGCAGCTGGGACCAAGGCCAACGTCATGCGAATCTATGAGCCAGCTAAAAAGAGGGAAAAGATCATCGACTTATCTCCATCGCAAAGAGGGCAATGGTACTTATATCAAACGCGTCCAGACAGTCCTTTTTATAACATCACGTTCACTCTTACCTTCGAGGAAAATGTGAATAGACAAGCTTTATTAAAAAGTATACAGGCGGTTATTCAATCGCAGGAAGCACTACGTTCCGAAATCAGAATGATCGAGGATGATCCAAAGCTATTTATCCACGATACCTATGTAGTGGGGATACCGATTATCGATTTATCCTCCTATCCTTTGGAACAAAAAGAACAGAAACTGGCAGCCTTGATTGATACGGAAGCAAACACTCCTTTTCAAATAATGAAGGAGTCTCTGTCAAGATTTACCCTTATTCATGTTGGCGACAATGTACACATCCTGTTGGGAAGCATGCATCATATTATTTCAGACGGCTGGTCGATACATGTATTTACCAAAGAGCTATTACGTTTTTATAAGGAAATGCAAGAAAACGGTGTTATTGATAGTAAAGAGCTAGATTATACCTATACAAACTATCTGCTAGACCAAAAGGAATGGCTGACAAAAGAGAACCCAGAATATGCTGATCAACTATATTATTGGAAAGAGAACTTGGCAACTGAAACAGCGCCATTAACCCTGCCTATTCAACTCTCACGCCCAGCTATTCAAAGCTATCAAGGGATGACCATTGAACAGCTTGTGACCCAGGAGTTAACAAAAAACATCATGGAAGCAAGTAAACATATGAAATCTACACCGTATATGTTTTTACTTTCTACTTTTGCGGCGCTATTATTCCGTTATTCTGGGCAGGATACCTTCCGTCTTGGGACGGTTCTAGCGAATCGGAACATGCCGCAAACAGAAAAGATTATCGGCTATCTAGCCAATACGGTGACACTATCCTTTGATTTCAAGGAAGAGCTCACTTTTGACCAATTGCTAGATAAGGTAAGAGGAATGGCGTTAGAAGCGCATGATAATCAGAATGTCCCACTAGAAACTGTGTTACGTGAGTTACAAGTAAAGCATACTGCCGATATGGCGCCTTTGTTCCAAATTGTCTTCACCATGCAAAATGCGGTACAGCATCTCTATCAAAATGAACAAATAAAAGCCTATTTGGACATTGTTTCCAATAAAACCTCTAAGTACGATCTAAGCTTACATGTCTATGAAGAGGAGCATCAATTGAGATTTAAGCTGGAATTTAATACCGACTTATTTGAAGAAGAAGCAATGAAAACCTTGTTGGGACATTACCTGAATTTTATTCAAGTGATCGCCAACGATAAGGTACACACAGGATAAACCAGAGGCAAAAAACGCTCAACAATATCTGCTTCTATAACGGTAAAAAGGCATTTCCTCCAGATCGGGTAGGAAATGCCTTTTTTATAGGTATGATGAGATAGCTATCGTATTTTTTATACCTTGAGCATGGTTGACAGCAAGGTTTGATTAACTAGGCTGATCACAGCCTGCTCATGCTCCTGAATGAAGAAATGCCCGCCGTCAAAGGTGGCAAAGCTGATATCTTCACTTGTATGTCTACTCCATTCTGTCATTCGATCTACAGATACGGTGTCATCCTTTGTCCCATAGAGAACCGTAACGGGTGTGGTAATAAGCTCTCTATTCAGATTAGGTGCATACGTTTCTACTAATTTAAAATCTCTTTTAAGAATAGGCGTGAATATGTCCATTAACTCTGTGCTTGTCATCAGTTCGGCTGGAGTCCCGCCCATTGATCTAACTTCCTCCCAAAACGCTTTGCCTTCAAGCTTGTGGCGATTCGTTGTGGGTGCGATATGGGGAGGGTTTTTTCCAGAAAAAAAAGTGGTGATTGGCATAGGAGCATTTTGTTCTTTTAAAGCATGAAGCACTTCAAAAACGAGCAAGGCCCCCATGCTATGACCAAACAATGCATACGGGCTGGAATCTAATTTACTCTGTAAAATCGATAAAATATCGGACACCGCTTCCTCTATATGTTCGTACAGAGGTTGGTTAAACCGACTTCCTTTCCCGGCAAGCTCAATAGGGATTAGCTCTATATCTGGGAGAAAAGCTTTTTTCCAACTGGTGTATACGGTAGCAGATCCCCCGGCATAAGGGATACAAAATAATTTCATTTTGGCTGACACTTGTAACCTCCTTGTTTTCCTACCAGTACTAGTTGCAGGATGTATGTTTTGATAAATCAGTATTTTTACATTATACAATAAATGAAGGGTATTTTTTACTTTTTTGCTCATTTTTGTGCCCAAAATATGATGCAATCAGAAGCGGAGGGAACAAAAGTGAAAATGCCGGTAAGAAATGTAATGCTAATTGGAAGCATCAAATGCGGATAAATCTTTAAAAAAAGACGGCGTAGTTCTGCAATGGAAGGGATATCGGACACATAATCCAAAAAGACTATGACTTTTTAGTTAGATCGATAGTTAATATGAGTAAAGAACTAGGTGAAATACACTTTTAGTGAAAAAAATAGCGGCTAATGTAAAAAAAGTACGGTATTCTAAAAGAATATGAAAAGTTATCTAGCAATCTATAGATATTTTTGCATGAATTCATGGGAATTCAGTCTCTGTTATTTTCAAAAAATCTGACCGAAAATGAAAGAAGGGAAACTATTTATTTCCCTTCGCCTTTTCTTGGGCAGGCAGTACCAAAAGCTTATGATAGGTCCATTTGGTATACGCAAAGCCTTCCTTCACACGATAGTAAGGGATATAGATGCTTGCTGAGTCGGTTCCAACCGGGTGTGCATCCATTGCTAATACATTGGCCATTTCCATGGCACGCATTAAATGATAATTATGGCTTACGATCAATGCTGTGTGATAGCCATTCTCCTGCATGATTTTCTGGCTGAAGCTGAGATTTTCCAGCGTATTTACAGCCTTGCTTTCCAGGTAGATGCTGGAGGCGGGGACTCCTTTTTTTATAAGATAAGTACTCATAACATCAGCTTCGCTATGCTCTTTTCCTTTTCCAATTCCGCCAGAAACAATAATGGATTTTATGTATTTTTGCTGATAAAGCTCGAATGCTTTTTCTAAACGTTCTGCCAAGGCGGGACTGGGCTGATCACCATGGACAGCGGCGCCAAGGACAATCGCAACATCGGCAGGCTGTGGCACAGCCGAACGTTCTACTTGAGCCATTCTATAAAAGATGAAGCTAAACCATAGGATAGCCAATACAAAAATAGGGACTCCCACGCGCAGCATCCCTTTTTTAAGGAACAGTAACAATTTACTCGCCTCACTATTCAATAGAATTATAGGATGATGGAAATGACTTGGTCAAAACCTGGTAAAACTGCATATGTAACCACAAGCGTACTTCAAGAGATATCTGATCAGTCGGCATCAGATGATGTATATACTTCTTTTGCGCCTGCGAATGTCGTTTTTGATAAATTGATACGTGGAAACAAAAGAAAAGGATTTTTATCTTCAGCGGCCTATCGAAACGCTAACCATTCGTTTGATTCTTGCCATGCTGATGATCTGCTAGCTGCGTCTCACTCTTCTAAAAGAGTACAAAAGCTGCCAAACGAAATTGAGCGCCCTCTTCAAAGCTTTCTGAATGGGCTGCAAAATCTCATTGGATCACAGCTCATCGGCTTTTATCTATATGGTTCTATTGCGTTAGATGCGTATGTTCCCGGCGAGAGTGATATTGATTTCCTCTGTGTTACAGATGGCGATTTACAAGAGGTGGATATGTGGCTGATCGAAAAGCTATTTTTCGATCAGATGGCTATCTATCCAATTCTCGCTAAGCTAGAAGGAAATTTCCTCGCAGCGCATCGGCTAACATTACATAATCGCTGCGAATGCGCCCAGTGCTTTGAGGAAGCTTATTTAGTCAAATCGCCCCGAGATTGGAACGCCATTACATTACTATTATTACGTAATCATGGAATCCCTTTGCTAGGACCAGCTCCAACTGAAATAATACCAGAGGTTTCAGCCTCAGAGTTAGCGAATAACATGATTGGGAACCTACTGTATTTTGAAATAAATATGGAGCATTATTTTAATCGAGGTCTAAATGACCAAGTTTTTGCGGTACTAACGCTGTGCCGGATTCTATATACGATGCGCACCGGTGAAGTTGTGAGTAAGCAAGCCGCTGCTGAATCGGTATTGTCTCAGTTGCCAGCTCTCGGAAAGGTCATCATCAAGAGAGCGCTGCGTGCATGGGAAAAACGCCCAGATGCAGTTAGGATGGCAAAAACCGGTACGGATCTCGCTCCAAAGGATAAGCTGCTAGAGTTTGTTTCGATTGTAAAGAAGCTTGCAGTGGATTAAAAGTATTCAGCCTCTCACAAATAGTAAGACGTAACATAGATGATGAACGTAACGTCTTTATGTAAAAAAACATGTAACGTGGATTTTGCATGGAGAAGCTACTTTCACATTTTTTGTGCGTCTTTTTTTGTTTTATAAATATACATTTAATCCCAAATAAGTTATAATTATGAATATTCCATCTAAATAATAGGAGGTGCTTGTTCATGTTTTTAAAGGAAAAGGATACAGCCGAAATGCCGGCAAATGTAGCTCTTATTGAGAAACTATTTATGCCTTTCATGTTTCAAGCGATCTATGTAGCCGCAGATTTACACCTTGCTGATCATCTCAAGGATGGGGCAAAAAGTATCGGTGAACTAGCTCAAGTGACACAGACAGATGAATCAGCTCTTTATCGACTGCTACGTTCCTTATCTAGCATGGATATTTTCAAAGAAAGCGAGAAGGGAATCTTTGAGCTGACGCCAATGGCTGATTGGTTAAGAAGTGATGTGGAGGGTTCGCTACATTCCATGGCATTGATGTTAGGTGGACAACCAATGTGGAACCTATTACCAGAATTACTGACGAGTGTAAAAACAGGCGAATCATCCTTCGAGAAAACCTTCAAGCTATCATTTTATGAATATTTAAGTCAATCAGAAAACAAAAAAGCTGGAGATATCTTTAATCTAGCGATGTATCATAATACACAACGACAGATTAAACAAATCCTGGCCAACTATGATTTTTCCTCTTATCATCAAATCATAGATGTGGCAGGTAATCATGGACAATTACTTACAGCGATTTTAAAGGAAGCATCGGATAGTAAAGGGATCATATTTGATCAGTCTTATGCGCGTGAACTCGCTTTGGCTAACCTAAATAAGGAACAAGTATCTGATCGATGTGAATTTGTAGTCGGTGATTTTTTCAAAGAGATTACAAAAGGCGGAGATTTATATATTCTCAAGCATATCCTACACAATTGGAACGATGAGAAAGCGATTGAAATTCTTACGAAATGCAGAGAAGCAATGGGGGATAGCGGTAAACTCTTAGTGATTGATTCCGTCATTGAAGAAGGAAGCTCAAAAGATTTGGCAAAATTCCTTGATTTACAAATGCTGCTTCTACTGGGAGGAAAGGAACGGACGCAGGAAGAATACTCTCGATTATGCGAGGCAAGCGGATTGTTTATTCACAGGGCGATTAAAATGCCGATGAGCATGTCTTTACTGGAGATTTATCCAAAGTAGAGCATTTTATCTAGCATAGAAAAAAATATCGGAATAGAACGGCCCCTATGTTTAGGTACGTACTGAAGGGCTGATAATGCTGTCTGAAGCGAAGGAATGTTCGCTCTCAGGCATTTTTTTGTGTAGTCAACCTGGATT
>NZ_LSSO01000145.1:0-29507 GCF_001645205.1 Brevibacillus sp. SKDU10
AATTATTACTGCTTGGGCAGATCATGTAGCAAACTGCCCAAATTTGCTGTTTTTAAGTAAAACACATTGTCAAATATGACATACTTAATATATTATTAATAGTGATTAGAGTAACTTATTTCAGGGAGGGTCAACATAAAATGACAATTAAAATCGGGATAAATGGGTTTGGACGTATTGGGCGCATGGTTTTTCGCAAAGCGATCCAAGATCCATCCATCGAGGTTGTGGCTATTAACGCTAGCTATCCTCCTGAAACCCTAGCTCATTTATTAAAATATGATTCCGTTCATGGGACCTTAGCCCATGACGTTACTGTAGATGGTAATTGCATTGTAATTAATGGAAAAAACACACAGGTGTTATCCGATCGCGATCCTTTGAACCTACCATGGGGGAAGCTTGGGGTAGAAGTGGTTGTGGAAGCGACTGGGAAATTCACAGATCGTAGTGGTGCCGAGAAGCATATAAAAAGCGGTGCTAAAAAAGTAGTTATTACTGCACCTGGTAAAGAAGAGGACGCGACTATTGTTATGGGTGTCAATGAAGATCAATACGATCATGAGCATCACCATATTGTATCGAATGCTTCCTGCACGACCAATTGTCTTGCGCCTGTAGCTAAAGTGCTGCATGAAGCTTTTCAGATTCAATCCGGGCTTATGACTACTATTCATTCCTACACGAACGATCAGGTGAATCTGGATAACCCCCATAAGGATTTACGCCGTGCGCGTGCTTGTGGCCAATCGATTATTCCAACGACAACAGGAGCAGCCAGAGCGGTAGGTAAAGTATTGCCAGAATTAAATGGCAAACTCAATGGTTTTGCTTTACGTGTACCTACTCCAAATGTTTCTGTGGTCGATTTGGTTGTACAAATCTCTAAAAATGTCACTGCACAAGAGGTCAATCGGGTGCTGCGGGAAGCAAGCGAAGGGGCTTTAAAAGGCTATTTAGGCTATACGGATGCACCTCTTGTTTCTACTGATTTTAATGGTAATGAAAATTCCTCAATCGTGGATGGTCTGTCCACTATGGTGATGAGTGATAAGCATGTAAAGGTCATTGCTTGGTACGATAATGAATGGGGATATTCCTGCCGTGTTCTTGATTTGGTAAAGCATGTGTCAGAGCATGTAAATCAATCGAAACGGATTTTAACAGGCAGTACACACGGATAAATTGGCTTCATTTGGCATTTTAATTCTGAAAAATAATTGTTATTTGAATTTATGAAAAAAGCTGATTTCATAAGTGCTGAAATCGGCTTTTTTATTTTTTAACCCAAAAATCTTGCATAATCATTCCAGTAATGGATTTTATATCATTCATTTATCTGGTTATATGTAAAATATTGCTATAATTAATATGATTGGAAAGGCAGTGTACAAGAAGAGGAGGAGGAATGAGATGAACAGGTTATCATTGCGTAAGTGGATAGCGGCAGGTAGCGGGTGTGTGCTGGCGGCTGGTATGTTATTAGCTCCATTTGAGATGTCAGGAAGCGCTTCTGTATTGTATGCACAGGAGAAGAGAGGAGCTTATGATAAGTTATTAACACAAAAAGAAGTGGAAGAGCGTGTGCAGCAATGGATTACCATTCCTGCGGATTACAAACTTAGCAATTCCCGATTAGAAATAGACGACGAGCAGACAGGCTCGCCATACTGGTCGATAAGCTGGGAGACAACTGATAAAAAAAGCAACAAATTTATTCATGCATCAATTAATGCTCAAACAGGGGAATTGATTAGTTTTTTTAAATATACACACAACAATAAAACGGTGAAAAAAGCGGTTAGTGAGAAAGAAGCGGAAGAAACGGCATGGGCTTTTATTGAAAAGGTAGCTAAATCAAAAAAAGATTCTTTGAGTAAAGCAAATGAAATTGTCCCATTGACGAATAACAATCATTTTACATTTGTCTATACCCGCATGTCTGACGAAATTCCATTCATTGAAAATGGAGTAACGATTAAGGTTGATGCTGATGGTGAAATTACGTCCTATAATCTTACGTGGGATGACGGAAAAATTCCCTCTCCTAAGGCGGCCATTTCCCTAGAACAAGCGGAGAAAACACTAAAGGGACTACTAGATCCGCAGGTACGATACATGAGATCTGACAGGTATAAGAACAGGAACAGCGGGGACGTAACATATACTCCTGTTTATATATATGGCAACAATAATGCAAAGTTTTTAGATGCAAATAGTGGAGAGGCGATCAGTCCAAATGGCCGCAAAGCGGAACCCAGCAAAAAAATCACCCCATTAGGCGATAAAATTACATTTACAAAAAATCAAGCACCTGAAAAAATCGGTAAAGACCAAGCAGAACAAATTGCAATGAAATGGGCTGAAAGGCTAGGGAAAGGCTGGGTTTATAATGGGTCAGGTGGGACAGGCTCTAGTGTAGACTCTACAGGTATCAAAACATTGAATTGGTCATTTCGATTTATTTCAACTAATCAAAGCTCCCCATCCAATGAAGAAGAAATAACAGTTAAGATAAATGACAAGGGCCAATTCCAGTCCTTTTCAAAACATAACAATGAAGCATCGGAAGATACGAAAGGGAAAAAAGCGATTGATAAGAAAGAAGCGGAAAAGGTAGCAATTGAAATGATTAAAAGCCTCTACCCTGACCATACGGGGCAGCTGTATCTTAAAACAGGAGACGACCCTTACATTAGAGGCGATAAGGGGCGATCTTACATTTTTACATTTGGATACTTATATAAAGATACTCCAATTGATGACCGAGACATCGAGGTTGAAGTAAATAAATTTAATAATGAGGTCACTGATATTTGGCTCTATCAAAGGGAAAATGGCTCCCCTTTGCGAAGTAATGATGCTTTCGAAAAAATTCAGGTATCAAAGAAAGAAGCGATAGAAAAGGAGATAACAGAGAAAAAAGTAATGCTTACTTATTATAAAGCTCCTTTCTATATGGCGGGGGCAGATGAGTCTGGGAAGGAGTCTTCTCAAGAGATTCCAATACAGCTCGTCTATCGTTATGTAGGGAATGAGAAATCTGTAAACGCGGCTACTGGTGAATTAATAGAACCATGGGGATTTAGTGATGCCAAATCCGCTACTGATATTGAGGGACACAAAAGTGAAGAAGCCCTAGGTAATATGCTAAATAGAGGGCTGTTCTTCCTAGAGGATGGTAAGGTGGAGCCAGATAAGGAGATATCTAGGGCTCAATTTGTGGGATTGCTGATTAGCATATCAAACGAGCTGAGTCACGATTATCGATCCTATGACGATGAAAATGATGAGAAGCCTTATACGTACTCAGATGTACCTACAAATCATCCGTATTACGCTGCTATTTCCCAGGCCTCTCAATTCAAAATCATACCATCTACAGCCCGCTTTGAGCCTGATCGTGCCATTACACGTTATGAAGCGATACAAATGTTTATGCAGACATTACAATTCGGAGCGTTACTATCCAAGTCTGATATCTTTCAATCCCCTTATCCAGATGTAACAGCAGAACAAGTACCTGCTTATACGCTAGCGCATGCTTTAGGTTATCTGAGCGCACCGAAGGGAACTAAGGTAGAGCCGAATAAAAATGTAACACGTGCAGAAGCGGCAGAGCTGATTTACCAATTTTATCAGCAATACAGACACGAATAAATCGAGGCAAAGCAAAACTCCCTCTCAGCATTTTGCAAGAGGGAGTTTTGCTGGTTGTAAATGAAATAAACTAGATGATTAAAAGTCCGGTGCAATATGCTTAGATTCCATAAAAGTAAATAATGTTTCGTCTTCAAATTGAGTAATAAATAGTTTTAAATTATATTTCAAATTAACTTCGTACGGGGTAAGCAGGTCATTGCCACGCCCGTCTCGCAAAATGCGTATCGTTGGACGATGACAGCATTCTGGATCTACCTTACAGACTACGCCGCTTTCTCCATTATTAAGGACGACTCCGCTCCCAAGTGGAAAGACAGCGATATGCTTACGAAAGGCATCTACTAAATGATGATGGAACAAATAGCCGCCTGACCCAAGCAGGTATTCAAGCGCATCCTGTGGCATATAGCGTTTTCTCCAAGGTCTTGGGGTAGTTAAAGAATCATACACATCACAAATAGCTACGATTTGCGCATACTCATGGAATTTGTCCCCTTGCAGCTGTTGCGGATAACCGCTTCCATCCATTCGTTCATGATGCTGGAAAGCTACATGAGCAGATAATAATGAAATATCGTGCTGTTTCCGAATGATATCAAAGCCAAGGCGTGCATGCTCTTTGGCCTGCTCCATTTCAGCCTCGTTCCAACGCTCGGTCTTTTCAAGCAATTCTTTTGGTAGCGCCGTTTTTCCGATGTCGTGTAACAGTGCCCCGATTCCCAAATCACGTAATTGCGTCGTGTTGTAGCCAAGCGACATCCCAACGGCTGTAGCCATGACAGCGACGTTAACGCTGTGATGATACATTGCTCCCGAGTGAGAGGAGATGTTAGCGAGATGAATCATGATATCCTTTGCACCAGATAGATCATTTAAAATCTTATGAAAGACTTGCTGGAAATGCATGCCCATGTCTTTGACAGAGACCCTACGAGCAACTTTATTCGTATTCCGTAGTTGTTGCACGGTTTTATGTATGACTTCCAAAGCATCTTGCCTTGTCTCTGGACGTATAACATCCTCTACCTCAATATCTGATGTGTGCGGGTCATCAATATAGACGGAATCAATTCCCATGCGTTGTAGACCACTTACCAATCTTTCACTTAACTGCATACCTGCCCCAAGCAGGACTTTCCCATCATCTGTAAAAACGGTCCTTCCCAATTTCATTCCAGGTTGAACATGTCGCAATGAGACTAGGCGCATGCAAGAACCCTCCCTTGCTGTTAGATACTATCTCATTTTAAAAAAATTATGGACAAATGGGAATAGGATATTAGCTTTTCCCTTGACTAACCTTACTGGATATGGGACTCTAAAGAAAAACTTCAATAATTTACACGCAAATTTATTGAATAAAATCAAGTCTTTCTTTTTTAGAATGATGTTGATCTAACTGAGTAATCATTTTGGAGATGATGGCTAATGCGTTGCCCATTTTGTGAATTTAATGGGACAAGGGTATTGGATTCCCGCCCATTTAATAACAACAAATCAATCAGACGCCGTCGAGAGTGCGAGGACTGCGGCAGAAGATTCACTACATTTGAAATGGTGGAAGAAACACCACTATTAATTATTAAAAAGGACGGAACAAGAGAAGAGTACAGCCGCGATAAAATTTTACGTGGGTTGATTCGTGCTTGCGAAAAGCGTCCTGTGACACTGGAGATATTAGAGAATATTGTAAATGAAATTGAACGAGAACTACGTAGTCAAGGGAAGGCTGAGGTCCCTAGCAAAGAGGTAGGGGAAATGGTCATGGAGCGCCTGTACCATGTGGATGAGGTAGCTTATGTTCGTTTTGCTTCGGTTTATCGTCAGTTTAAAGATATTAATGTATTTATGCGAGAATTGGAAGAGCTTTTAGAACAAGCGCGGAATCAGCCGCCTAAAATGAATAAATCGGAATAAGAAGCATTTTTTTCTCTAAGCTTCCAAACCTCTCCTACGTAACATGACAGAAGAAATGATATAATAGAGAAACTATGAACGTAAGGAAGGATTTTGGTCGATGCGTGTCATGTGGAACGAACTTGCGCCCAACGATCGCTATTTAGTGAGATTCATAAGGCCGCTGAGTATGATGGAGATGGGATTCGTAACCCATCTTTATTTGCCCTTACTGGGGGTGTCGTCTTATTCGTTGTATCAATTATTAATGCACGAGGTGGATGAAAAGAGTGGAGCAGCAAGCGAAGGAACGCACCGGAGTCTGATGATGATGACATCCTTGCCGTTGGATCGCTTATTGCAAGCCAGAGAACGTTTAGAAGCGATGGATTTACTAAAGGTCCGTCGTCGTGAGAATCGCGAACATGACTTTTTTTATGAGTATATTGTCTTGCCACCGCTAACTCCGGCTCAATTTTTTCAGGAAGATATTCTTCCCGTTATGCTGTTAAATCAAGTAGGCAAAATCAAATACGAGCAGCTTCGCCGTACCTATGCTGATCAGCTATGGGGTAATCTGGCGGAGGAGTATCCGTATGAAGAAGATGTAACCAAGCGCTTCTATGAGGTATATCATAATTTGTCAGCTTCTGAGCTGGAAATTCGTCCTGGATCGGAAACGGATCGATTTTTTGCTCACATGCAAGAAAAACATCCTACAGCCTCCCTAGCTAATCATTATGAAGCGGAGCCAGACAAACAATTGGATTTATCCTTTTTGCGAGCTAGCCTCCCTAGTCATGTACAAGCCTCTAAGGTAGTAACGCAGGAAAGCATTCCATTTTTTTATCAGTTGCTCGCTTTTTATCAAGTGGACAGCTATTTATTAAGCCAAGAGCTGCGGGATTGGAATCTTTATGATTCTCAAGGGGCTCTTAGCACAGAATTATTGCGTAAACGAATACGCGAGCGATATGTAAATAACCAGCTAACGCGTGAGCGCCGTTCTTTAGCCGATGCCTATTTGGAACATCTCGGCCCTGGGAAAATACCAGCTCCCGGAACGGAGGTTTTTCTACGAATCTGTCGAGAGCTTTCACCGCTGATTATTTTAGAGCAAGCGGTGGGAGGTAGAATTTCACGTGCGTTTTTAGAACGGGCGGAGAGCTTGGTTTTCACAGATTCAATGCCGTCAGAAGTAGTAAATGCTTTGCTCTTATATGCCATGCGTGAAACGAAAATGGAATTGCCAAAAGCTTACGTGGAAACGATTCGAGATAGCTGGAAAGCCAAAGCAATTTCTACCGTAGAGGAAGCAGTGAGGGTTATTCTGGAACGGGCAGAAGCTAAGAATCAGGCTATGGAGAATCAAACGGCTCAATCTCTGGCAGGTCCCCAAAAAGGTGGATTATCCTCTAACAGGGGCCGGCGCAGTAATTCACGAGCATTGCTACAGGATAAGCTGCCTGCTGCTGTACAGCGACAGCTTGATCGTGAGGAAGCAGATGCAGTTGATACTGATCGAAAAAAACGCGTAAAGCAAGTGAAAAAAACCATTATGGATGATCCAGAGCTAAAAGAATTATACGAATCACTACGACAGCCGACGAAGGGAGGCGAACATTAGATGGAACCTTTGCGTCAATTCATGGAGGAGTTAGCTAAGCGAACTCCACGGCATATTTTAAGTCCGGATGAACAATTGGATAAAATGATGCGCTCGTCTCTCTATCTAAAAGCCTTTCTGCAGAAGCATCCTGAATTAACTAGGGAGGATTTGTTTCGCTCCCTTTCGGCAGTGTATGAATCGGTGAAGGAGCACTATTATTGTGAGAATTGCCCCGGACTGTCAGAATGTCCTAATTTGGTAAAGGGACATACGAATAAGCTACAGGTGCAAAACAAGCATATTGTATCCGCACTAAGCCCCTGTGATAAGCAATTATCATATGAAGAAACACAACGTACTCGTAAAATGATGCGAAGCTACTATGTGTCTGAAGAAACACTTCAAGCTAGCTTTCATCATATGGATATGGATGATTCCAATAAAGAAGCGATTCGTCTGGCGATGCGTTTTTGCCGGGAAATGAGAGACAACAAGAAGCAGGCTACACGAGGGCTATATGTTCACGGAGGCTTTGGGGTTGGCAAGAGCTATCTGATGGCTGCTGTCGCACGCGAACTATCGGAGAACAACATTTCTTCCTTAATGGTATACGTCCCAGATTTCATTAGAGAGTTGAAAGAATCCCTCTCCGATCAATCCTATGTAGGTAAACTGGAGCTATTAAAGGAGATTCCTGTTTTGATCTTAGATGATCTAGGGGCGGAGAATGTCACTCCATGGATTCGGGATGAAGTGATTGGAGTTCTTTTAAATCAGCGAATTAACAATCATCTGCCAACTTTATTTACTTCAAACTATTCTCTTGAGGAATTGGAAGAGCATTTTGCCATGAGTAATGGCTCACGTATCGAAGTAACGAAGGCACGCCGGATTTTAGAAAGAATTCGTCATTATGTAGAAGAAGTAGTGATTGAAGGAATCAATCGTCGAAAAAGATAGCCTATATAGGTATGTGTATATCAGCATTTCGTTTGACCGATCACCCAAGTATTGGACAAGCAAGTGAGTCCTTTACTTGGGCTTTTTGCCGATCAGGGATAGTTTTTTAGAAATAGTACCGTAGTCGGTAGCCTTGCTATTTTGCTGAGAGTGTCCTTTTGAAAAAGACACCCAAAGCTTATATGGAACCTTGACGGCAATATACAAAAAAAGACAGATGTGCTTCCTAGAAAAACATGGCAAGATGGTTGCTTGATTATTCAGATAAAATGTTTTTGAGTTGAAAGCTTGGTATTAAAGGTTTCTTAATGACTGATTACTATGAATTAACAGATGATATTGAAAAGTGCTGTGTTTGTTGTGTGGACATTACGAGGCACATGTGGTACTTTTAAAACTAGAATAGGAAGATGATTTTGCGGCTGATACAACATTGTTATGTACATATGGAGAGGACTTTTGTTTTCTCTGGAGGGAGTGAACCATTCCGTCTTCCTTACCAAAATGTAATGATAGTATCTCATTTATGAAAAGATAAAAAAACCAAGATACCTATGGAGGGATAAAGGATGTCCAGCAGAGGATTGCAAGAGTTTTTACAAGAAAATTTAACAGAGCTTAAAAGCAAAGGCCTTTATAACGTTATTGATCCTTTGGAGAGTGCCAATGGGCCTGTGATTACCATTAAAGGCAAAAACCTGGTTAACCTTTCTTCCAACAACTATCTGGGTTTGGCAACAGATCAGCGCTTGAAAGATGCAGCATACCAAGCGATCGAAAAGTATGGTGTTGGGGCAGGTGCCGTTCGTACCATTAACGGGACATTGGATATCCATATTACATTAGAAAAAACACTAGCAGAATTTAAACATACCGAGGCGGCTATTGCTTATCAGTCTGGTTTCAACTGTAATATGGCTGCAATTTCTGCTGTGATGGATAAAAATGATGCAATTCTATCGGATGAATTAAACCATGCATCCATTATTGACGGTTGCCGTCTATCTAAAGCCAAAATCATCCGTTTCAATCACTCTGACATGGATGATCTTCGTCAAAAAGCAAAAGAGGCGAGAGAATCTGGCCTGTACAATAAAATCATGGTAATTACAGATGGTGTGTTCTCGATGGACGGAGATATTGCCAAGCTACCAGAAATTGTAGAGATTGCTGAGGAATTTGATTTAATCACGTATGTAGATGATGCCCATGGCTCAGGTGTACTCGGTAAGGGAGCAGGGACAGTGAAGCATTTTGGCTTATCTGACAAAGTAGACTTCCAGATCGGAACGCTGTCCAAAGCGATTGGAGTAGTAGGTGGCTATGTAGCTGGTAAACAAGAATTGATTGATTGGCTTAAAGTACGCAGCAGACCATTCTTATTCTCCACTGCACTTACACCAGGAGATGTAGGAGCTATTACCAAAGCCATCAATATTTTGACAGAAAGCACCGAATTACATGATCGTCTTTGGGAGAATGGGAATTACCTGAAGAAGGGCTTGAAGGAGCTTGGCTTTAATATCGGAGACAGTGAGACTCCAATCACACCTTGCATTATTGGTGATGAAATAAAAACACAGGAATTTAGTAAGCGATTGTATGAAGAAGGCGTTTATGCAAAAGCTATTGTATTCCCAACGGTTGCTAAAGGAACCGGACGTGTCCGCAATATGCCAACTGCGGCGCATACGAAAGAGATGCTAGATCAAGCGTTGGCCACCTACAAAAAAGTAGGAAAAGAAATGGGAATTATTTAACCCTACTGATCAAAAGGAACAACAGGAAGAAAGGGGTCAACCCACATGAAAAGAATAATGGTAACAGGAGCGCTTGGACAAATTGGCTCCGAATTGGTCACGAAGCTACGAAGTGTATACGGAACAGAATCCGTAATTGCCACTGATATTCGTCAGGGCGAGGGGCAAGAGGGACCATTTGAGATTTTAGATGTAACAGATGCAAAGGCTATGCACGATATTGCTGCAAAGTACAAAGTGGATACCATTATGCATTTGGCAGCTCTGTTGTCTGCGACAGCGGAAGCAAAGCCATTGCTCGCTTGGAATTTAAATATGGGCGGATTGGTAAATGCACTTGAAGTAGCAAGAGAACTTAATTGTCAATTTTTTACGCCAAGTTCAATCGGTGCATTCGGACCAACAACACCAAAAGATAATACACCTCAGGATACAATTCAACGTCCTGTTACCATGTATGGGGTAAATAAGGTTTCTGGGGAATTATTGTGTGATTACTACTATCAAAAATTTGGAGTAGATACGCGCGGTGTACGTTTTCCAGGGCTGATTTCCTACGTAACGCCTCCAGGTGGGGGAACAACCGACTATGCAGTGGAAATTTATTACGAGGCAATTAAAAATGGCCGTTATACCTCATACATCCAAAAAGGTACGTATATGGATATGATGTATATGCCAGATGCGCTTAACGCTATCATCAATTTGATGGAAGCAGATGCATCTAAATTACAACACCGTAACGCCTTTAACGTGACAGCGATGAGCTTTGAGCCAGAGCAAATTGCACGGGAAATCAAGAAGCATATTCCGACATTTGAAATGGACTACCAAGTAGACCCAATCAGACAAGGAATCGCAGACAGTTGGCCAAACTCAATTGATGCCACAGCAGCTAAAGCGGAGTGGGGTTTTCAAGCAGAATATGACTTGGAAAAAATGACAACAGATATGCTTGCCAAGCTTCAAGATAAATTGCAAGTGGCAGCGGGGATCTAGGCAAAAGCAGGGAATAGTCATGATAGAGCAGCTATACAGTCGTGTAGTGTGCTACAGTCTATTAATGATGTGAATAAAAAAAGCAGGGGAGTAATTCCTCTGCTTTTTTTATGTAAAAAGTGAAAAATCGTTTGTTAAACCGATAAGGGAAATTCACAAGTGTTTGTATAAAAAATAGTCGAGAACGTGCATTGTAAAAAGCATAGGGAATCAATTACAATTTGTTTGGATAAAAGCAATAACGATAATCATTATCAAATATAAGTTTTTCGGCAAATCGTAATTGTGTGGGAGAGGGGAAGAATTATGCTAAGGTCACGTTGGAACATGATTGCTGGGATGGCTGTATTGCTTGTCGTGATGTACCTTGTTGCTGGGTGCGGAAAACAACCGCAGCAGGTAGACACACAGACTCAAAAGGGCGTGGAGAATGGACAGCAAGGTGAGAATCAGGCCAAAGATACGCAAACCGCTAAGCAATCACAAACACGTGTGGTTAAGGATGAATTTGGGGAAGTCGAGATTCCGGTACATCCGAAGCGAATAGCCGCTATTTATTTAGAAGACCCATTAGTTGCATTAGGAGTTACACCAATCGTGCAGTGGTATCATCCAGCGTGGGGTAAGCAGGATTATCTGGACCTGCATGTACCAACATTTGATATAACGGGTAGCATAGAAGCTTTACTTGCAGCTAATCCTGATTTAATCATTGTTGATGGTGGAGTAGATGCAACTAAATATGAAGCATATTCTAAGGTAGCTCCTACTTATCGGGTACCTAATTCTATTAATAAAAATGCTGTTGAAACATTAAAAAGAGTAGCAGATATAATAGGTATGCCCGAAAAGGCTGAGAGTGTATTGCAAGCGTACCAGACAAAAGTGGCCGATGCCAAAGAAAAACTCAATTCATCAATAGGCAAACAAACCGTAGCGGTTATTCGTTTAAATGTTGGTGAAAAGCCATCATTAGCTCTTTTTGGCCTCAAAAACGCCTATATAAGAATGATTTATGAGGATTTAGGGCTGGAGCCGTATGAGCCTGTGAAAAAGATTGAAACTCACGAGATTATGTCACTAGAAAAAATTCCAGAGTTTCATGCTGATCATATCATTATATTCCCATCTAATGGGACATGGACATCACAAGAGAATAAACAGGCACTTGCATTACTAGAGGATCCATTATGGAAGGCCCTCCCTGCGGTTAAGAAGGGGAATGTTTATCAATTAGAAAGAACACACTGGCAATCAGGCTCGATTAAAGCGAATACGATGAAGATTGATGATTTATTGAAAATCTTTTCTGCTAAAACGAAATAGCAGTTTATCTGTCTAAAAGAAGAGAGGGCTTCAGCTTATGTTGAAGAACTTTCTTTTTTGTTTTATAATATTTTGAATGAGAATTATTATCAATGGAGTGGTGTGATGAACCAGGTAGCAAGCTTGATTAGTAGCCCAAGCACCGTATTTCTCTTAGTAGATATCCAATATGACACGCTCCCTGCTGGACATCACCAGCATGATAATGAGACAAGCGACTATAGCTTAATTGTTGTGACTGATGGAAAGGGAAGGCTCCAAATAGAAAAAGATTGCTTTCATGTGGAGCGAGAAAATTGCTTCATGATTGGACCTGGGGAATCTCTATTCATCCAAGCGGTGGATGCCTCATTATGCTTTTATCAGTTAACTTTCAATAAGCTGTCCATTCAACCTGCAGCTTCTAACGTAACACTGACAGATGAGGGGAAGAATGATTCATTTCCTTTTCTAGGTGCTGTAGCTTGCTCTCCTTTTTCTAAATGTCTTGATTTGGTAGAAGCGATATATTGTCATCGCAACGATGCCGATGACATGGAACGGTTTTATAATCACGTACGATTTGAGGAGTTACTCCGCTTCGTGTTTCAACAAAATGCCTCTCAGAGTCATGTGGACATACGCCGTGCAGTGGAGCGCTCTATTGACTATGTGAGGAAGCATTACTATGAACCAATGACAGTAGATCAATTGGCGGCTGATGCTAACGTCGCTCGTTATAAATATACGCGTATTTTCAAAGAACTGACAGGGCAGATTCCCCTTGATTTTGTAAATACATTACGAATAGACAGAGCGAAACAATTGCTCAGCAGAACAGACGATCGAATTCATGAAATAGCAGAGCAGGTTGGATTCAACAATGAATTTTATTTTAATCGTCGGTTTAAACAAATGGTTGGTGTGGCCCCGGGACAATACCGGGATAATCTGCGCAGTGATCTTCGCATCGTCTCCTTGTTTTTAGAGGACTATTTACTGGCATTAGGAGTAACTCCGATTGTACAGTGGTCGCATGGGGGATGGGGAAAGCTTGATTATCTTGGGCTACAGCATATTCCGACGCACGATGTTCTGACACAGGACATTCATCAGCTATCCTATTATAAACCAGATTTTATTATGGTCAGAGAAGGGGTTCAAAGCTTAGCAGGTATCTACGATCAATGCAGGCAGATTGCACGTACGAGTGTCATTTCCCACTCTGTTGATGATTGGCGTTCGACCCTGCGTACAGTAGCTGATATGCTAGGGCGAACGAATATGGCTGAGCAGTTAATCAAGCAATACGAGAATAAGGTAGCAAAGGCTAAGGAAGCGTTGGCACGTTCTGTAAAAGGGAAAACCTTTGCTTTCCTGCGGGTATCCGCCCATTATATCAGCGTGGATTATCTTTACACAGGGCCTGTACTATATCGAGATTTAGAGATGAAACCACATCCATTAGTAAGCCAATTGAAAGGAGAGTCTGAGCGAAGATGCTTGTCATGGGAAGCCCTTTCTGAGCTGGATGCAGATCATCTATTCTACACATTTGATAAATGGCATGACGAAGGTGAAGGCGCAGAAAAAAGGCAGCTATCTCATCCGATTTGGCAATCCATTCCGGCTGTTCAGAAAAACTGTGTGTATGAGGTAGATTTTATGACATGGATGAGTCATGGGGTTATCGCTAATAGCAGGAAGATTGATGATGTGATGAGGGTGATTGCTCACTAATTCTAAACAGGATATAAACACCGGAATGGTTGGGGGAGATGCATCTTGGATTCTTCTATACAGATTGTGAAGAAATCGCAGGTATTTTTATGGGAGGATGGCGTATCTTCAATCACGTTTTTAGCTGAAGTCCCGACTTTGTTTACTACTCTAGGACAGATTCAAATTCGAATCGGCTCCACCCTTTATCAGCTATCAAGTGGAAATGTTATGTTTTTACGACCGAATGAGGCAATTACAGTTCAGTATAAGGGAGATATTGCTCCTCTGGTTTATCAAGTCGGCTTTGAGTATTATCAGCTAGTCGAGTATTCGGAAGAACATATACGATATAGTAAGAATCATGATAACCTGCCGCAAAGTGGCTGGATGACCGAGTTCCTTCCGTACCAGGCATATCTATTCATGCAGCAAATCGTGGAGCAATATCAGCCGTTGGAAGCAGCACAGAAGAGCCGGTGTCGCTTCCTATTAGACGAGCTCTTGCACATTGTCTTTTCTCAAAAGCGAAGGATTCGAAAACACCAGGAAATCCCGTCTATAGAACAGGCGCTATTTTACATACAAGAACACTATCATACCCCTATTTCACGTTCTGGAATTGCTCAAATGATTGGATTCAATGAGAGTTATTTTTCCACCCTATTCCGCAAACAAACGGGATGGGGTTTTTCCGAATACGTAAATCGCTTACGAGTAGATAAAACGAAGGAATATTTGTTGACTACCAACATGACGCTACATGAGATTGCAGGTAAAGTCGGTTATACCAACGGATTGTATGTAAGCCGCAGGTTTAAGCAAATAACAGGGATGTCTCCAGATGAATTTCGAAAACGCCCTCGTCCAAAGCGAATTGTTGCTTTTCAGTTCATAGGGCATTTGCTAGCAATGGGAATTATGCCTATAGCGACTGACTCTTTACTTCTGGAACATTCGCAGTTACTCCAGGGTGAATTAGAAGGAATTAGGATCATCAATCATAATCAAGACGTTGAACAATTACAACAGCTAGAGGTAGATATCATAATTGCCCCAACCTATTTCTACAACATACCCGGGCGGATAAAAAAATTAGAAAAAATAGCACCCGTTCTGACGATAGAATGGGGGAAAATGAGTTGCTTGGAGGAGACCCGTTTATTTGGCAAACTGCTTGGAAAAGAAGCGGAGGCACAAAGGTGGATCAACCGCTATTTAAACAAAGTAATGCAAGCCAAAGAGCGTATAGCAGGACATATTAAGCCTGGTGAAACGGTAGCACTTTATGAAATAAGAGAAGATGGAATTTTTATATGGGATCGGAAAGCAAGGGGAGCCTTCAATTTATATGACATGCTGAAAATGACGCCACCACTACGTGTACAGCAAGAGGTGCTAAACCGAGGCAATCATTTATATATTTCAGAGGCGTCCCTCCCGGATTATGCTGCCGATCACATGTTTGTTGTGCTTTGTGAAGGAAATGGTTCATTTCAGGAGATGAAAAAACGGGTGGCTGCGAGTGCGGGATGGAGTAATCTACCTGCTGTTCAACACGATCGAATTTATCCTCTAAGACTAGAAGAGTTTTGGTGCTGTGATGGTCTTTTACTAGAAAGACAGTTAGAGAAACAAGTAAATTTGTTGGTTTCGGGTAACGAATTCTAACAATTATCCATATCCAATTGATAACTTTTTGAAATAGACGGCTGTACGCATAATTGTTATGATGAACGTGAAGGTAATTGATAATGATTATCAATTGTTATATCAGCAAAAACAAGCCTTTTTCAAAGAGGAGTAGAAAAAAGATGTGGATGGTAAGCAGAAAACTATGGATTGGGGCCATGCTTGCTTTGCTTATGATCGTATTGAGCGCTTGCAATAGCGCGGGGCGGGAAACGAACCAGAGTGAAGCACAGTTTCAACCGACAGCAAATGAAAGTGGACAACAAAAGCAAACCACGAGGGTGATTAAAACCATTAAAGGAGATATCACAATACCAGCAGAGCCAAAACGAGTGATAGCTCAAGGATATTTGGGCACCTTTCTTGCACTTCATGTAAAACCAGTTGGCGCTCCCAAGTGGGATATCGATTCTCCACACATTAAGCATCTTACTGCCGGAATTGCAGATATTGGACAGATCGAGATGGGGAGTGTGGAAAAAATACTATCACTTAATCCCGATCTAATCGTCACCTTATCGGATGATCCGGCTATGTATGAGCAATTAAGTAAAATAGCACCAACAGTTGTTTACCCATATAATACCTTCAATGATGCACGTGACGAAATAAAAGTGTTTGGAGAACTTCTAGGAAAGCAAAGAGAAGCAGAAGCGTGGATTGCAGATTTTAATAAAACAGTACAGGCAGCCAAGGAAAAAATAAAAGGGATTGTTGGAAAAAACGAGACCGTTTCTGTTATGGGAGAGTTTAATAAAGAGATATATGTCTATTCCTTTGGGATATGGCGTGGGGTTCAAGCGATATATAAACATCTGGAATTAACTCCTCCCCCGCGCGTTCAGAAGCTGATTGACGCAAAAGAGGATCTTAAAGTAATTTCATATGAAATGATTCCTGAATTTGCTGGGGATTATATGTTTTTAGAATTGGGAACAAGCGGACAATTCCAAAGGCATGGAGCATTTTGGAACTCGTTAGAAGCAGTAAAGAACAACCGTGTCTTTGAATTGGATACAGATTTTTTCTGGCCGTATGATCCGATTGCAATTAAAGCTCAGGTAGAAAAAGTTGCAGAGATGCTTGAGAAATCTCACAAAAAATAATGTAGGCAAGGCTAAAGAATGGATGAAGGAAACCCTAGGCGTACGTGTAGGGTTTTTTTGTTAGAAGAACAATTTATCGACAAAGCAATAAAGTATTTACTTCTAGCAATATTTTCCTTATTATGAAATAAAATTAATTGTTTTTTGCATTTTTCTTACAAATACACCAATTGATATTTACGTTAAAAAGAGATAAGTGAAAGGTTTTACAAGTTCTACCATATCAATAAGATAAGGAGAGATTTGTATGAAACAAAGAAAACGCTTGTCCTTGATTAGTGCAGGTATTTGCAGTTTACTCGCATTGCTTCCAATTTCGGCGTCAGGTTCGATGCCGTCAAATGAGTTAGTGACCGACACCCCAAGACTACAGGAAAGCAAAGAGACATTGCTTGTCAATGTAGCCAGACCGTTCCCTCAGCATACCGATTATGTATCGGGCTCGATTAAACCTAATCATGTGAGCCAGGCTGAGTTGGATAATGACGTACGACGTATATACGACGAATGGAAAGAAAGATATATCAAGAAGCATCCAAAGGCAAGCAATCAATATTATGTATTTTACAATTTGGAAAAGACAGTTGAACCAGACAATGCCGTTTCTTCTTCAGAGGGTCATGGCTATGGGATGCTGGCAACAGTTCTGATGGCGGGACACGATGCTGAGGCAAAAACGTATTTTGACGGTTTATACCGTTATTATAAAGCTCATCCTAGTGTCATTAATTCAGCTTTGATGGCTTGGCAACAAGTGAAAGATAGCAAAGGAAACATCATTGACAACCCAGATGGTGGAAATGATGCAGCCACAGATGGAGATATGGACATCGCCTATGCTTTGTTATTAGCGGACAAGCAATGGGGGAGCTCTGGAGAAATCAATTATCTTTCCCAAGCCAAAAACGTAATAAATGCCATCATGAAGAACGAAGTTAATTATTCGGAAGGGATTTTGAAACTGGGAGATTGGGCAGATGATAGCGATAGTAAATACGGTAAAGCTACGCGTACATCAGATTTCATGCTGAGTCATTTAAAGGCATTTGAAAAAGCGACCGGTAATAGTAAATGGAGCAAGGTCGTTGATAAGACATATAGCATTCAGAATACCCTCTATACCAAAAATAGCTCCAAAGCTGGACTATTGCCAGATTTCGCCGTGAAAAAATCATCCTCCTATGTACCCGCCCCTCCCCATTTATTAGAAGATAAGAACGATGGCAACTACTATTATAATGCTTGTCGGGTTCCTTGGCGTTTACCTGTCGATTATCTCATGAGCGGAGATAGCAGAGCAGTACCCCAGTTGGAAACGTTAAATGCATGGATTCAGAAAACCACATCAAAAAATCCTAAAAAAGTAATGTCAGGCTATAGCCTTGATGGCAAAGTATTGCCTAAGGCTGATTTTAATTCTATGGCCTTTACCGCTCCTTTTGCTGTTAGTGCTATGATCGATTCCCAGAATCAGGAGTGGTTAAACAAATTATGGGCGCATATGGCTAGCTCTCCAACCAAATCAAATGAGTATTTTGACAATAGCATCCGCTTATTGACCATGATCACAGCTTCAGGAAACTGGTGGTTACCAGAATAATTAGCCAATTGTAGTTTCATATATAGCAAAAAATAATCCATGCATCTGAACTGTAAAAAAACAGTTTAATAAGTTCTAAATAATGACTCCCATTTTTATAATATTACTAATGTTATAAGTGGAGGTGAGTATTGCGGTCTTGTCAGAACTTTGCTTTACCACATCATGGGAGGTCATTAAATGACAGAACAGAGCATCATGAGCCAGATGGCTATCAAGGTATGTGTTGCTTTTGGGCTGCTAGTAGTAATGATAGCAGGGGCTATGTTTATTGCTGAACGTGTATCAGCTCACGGCTATGTGGAATCACCTACAAGTCGGGCTTATATGTGTAAACAAGGCAAAAACATGAATTGTGGTCCCATTCAGTATGAGCCTCAGAGTGTAGAAGGAGAAGGGTCCTTTCCACAATCTGGCCCACCGGATGGACAAATCACAGGAGCAGGGCGCTATCCCGAGCTGTATACACAAACCGCTGATCGTTGGAAAAAAGTAACGATGCATAGTGGGGAAAATACGTTTAAGTGGAGATTGACAGCATCGCATAGCACAAGGGAGTGGAAGTATTACATTACGAAAAATGGCTGGAATTCCAATAAACCACTTGCTCGCTCCGACTTAGACCTGGTTCCGTTTTGCTACTATTACGATGGTGGAAACAGACCAGGTACAACGGTGACTCATACCTGCAATGTACCAACTGATCACAGTGGTTATCATCTTATTCTGGCTGTGTGGGAGATTGCGGATACCACGAATGCTTTTTATCAAGTGATAGACGTTAATCTGGTCAAAAGCGCTGCTACTGATGAACAAGTCTCGATCGACGTAAGCAAGACTGCTATAGCACCACAAGCTCCTCAAATGGAAAAGGTAAGCCCTATCTTTTCTACGATACAACAAATGAAACAGGGAAGTATTCTGCCGCGTGCCCACTGGTTTGCTGGTGATCAACGCGCACTATACTGATTCATTATAGACCGAATAATGGGTGTCACAAAAACGCCTATTATTCGGTTTTTTTGAGTCAAAAAACCTATGCAGAAAAAATAATGTAATAATAACATAAATCTAGTTCTTTCATCCTAAAAAAGGTTACATTGAAAATACATACAGGAAAGAATTGCCGTTTCCATCATTTTACTTGATTTTATCATAATCAAATCTTTTACTTTTAAAAATTAGTAGATTTAAAAATATGACTATTGTAGTGTGATAATTCAGTCGTAAAGAATCTATCTAATCTGCTACCAATTTTAATAAAATAGCAAATGTTACAAAGTATTTCGTATAACCTAGAAAATCACATACTAGGAGGTAGACAGAATGACTTTGCAATGGAAAACAGTTTTTGGGAAGAGCTCTGTAGCTTTTGGAATAACGCTGGCCGCTATGGCTGGTACGATGGTATTTGCAAGCAGTGCGTCAGCACATGGTTACATTGAATCACCTACAAGTAGGACTTTACTTTGTAAGCAAGGACAAAACGTTGGCTGCGGTCAAATTCAATATGAACCGCAAAGTGTAGAGGGAGTAGGTAATTTTCCACAATCTGGACCTAAAGATGGGGAGATTACAGGAGCAGGAAAATATAAGGAACTCTTTGTCCAAACCGATAGTAGATGGAAAAAAGTGGACATGAAAGGTGGGAAAAATACTTTTACGTGGTATTTAACCGCTCCACATTCTACAGGTGACTGGAAATATTATATAACGAAAAAAGATTGGAATCCCAACAAGCCATTAGGGCGCAACGATCTTGAACTCATTGCTACATTTAACGATGGTGGCAAGGTTCCCCCTAAATCAGTGTCTCATGTTGTTAATGTTCCGACCGATCGCAGTGGCTACCATATCATCCTTGGTGTGTGGGAAATCGCTGACACAGGGAATGCTTTTTATCAAGCAATCGACGTTAATTTGAAAAACGATAGTGACCCAACAGAACCAGAGGTACAATTGCCGACAATTCCTAGTAACCTGACCTCTCCAGGACAGACAACAACAAGTATTGAATTGCGCTGGTCAGCCTCGACGGCCTCTGAAGGTATCAAAGAATATGAAGTATATCGCAATGGTCGTCTAGCAGGTAAGTCTAGCCAGCCATATTTTGAAGATAAGGAATTGACCCTCGATACGGCTTACACATATACGGTTCGATCCATTGATTTTGCTGGAAATAAATCTGAAATGTCCAAGCCATTCACAGTTAGAACTAGTAAAGAAGACGAACCAGTAGAATTGCCAACTGTACCAGGCAATCTAGTTTCTTCAGCCCAAACTACATCTACAATTGAATTGAGTTGGACAGCTTCCACAGCTCCTCATGGAATTCACGCCTATGAAGTGTATCGTGATGGCCGACAAGTAGGGACGACTAGAGAAACAACCTTTACAGACAAGGATTTGAAGGCTGACACAACCTATTCTTATATGGTAGTAGCTGTTGACCATGCAGGTAATAAATCTGATTTCTCTCAAAAAGTAACGGTGCGTACTGAAAAAGAGCAGACTGGGAACACCGATGACACATGGAACAAAGACAACGTTTATAATAATGGTGATCGAGTGATATATGAGGGCGTAGAATATGAAGCTCAATGGTGGACTCGCGGCGACCGTCCAGACGGCACTGATGTATGGAAGCAGGTGGGCGATGTTGTACAAAAATGGAACAGCGAGAAAGCCTACCAAGGTGGGGCAAAAGTATCCTTCGAGGGTAAAACCTATCAAGCAAAATGGTGGACAAAAGGTGAAGAGCCTAGTACATCATCCGTATGGACACTTGTACAGTAAATAGCCGGAGTAGTAATAGATAGGATTAGAAAAAGGGACCATTCAGTAGCATTTTTGAATGGTCCTTTTTGGTATTTACTAATGCTAAGGCTTACTAGGGGAGAATGCTTACACGGGTTCCTTGATCTGCACTTTGTCTGCTGGCATCTAGTATACGCTGTACTTGATAGCCCTCCTCGAAGGTAGCCAGAGTCTTTGGTGTCCTGTCTTTGTGTAAAAGCACATCAGCTAGCTCGTCTAGCATGAAGGTAAATGGTGTGTAAAAAAAGGCAGCAGAAGCTGGAAGCGAGGCAGGCATTTGTAAAGAAGCCTTTAGATCGACCAAGGTAAGCGGCCTTGATTCTATACCAAGATGTATTTGGTTATCATCCGTCATAAATAGCGTTCCTTCTGTTCCATAAATCTCAAGCGACCAATTATGCTTGCAATGACGACCGCGTATGAGAAAGCTTAGCTCAAAGGTGGAGCCACTTTGGGAAGCTCCTACAAGCTGGAATGAATCGTCTGAGGTACGAGTATGCTTTTTCCCTGAGAGATCCTCTAATTCAGGAAAGTGGATAGGCGTTTGTCCAGAAACGGAGGTTATTGGTTCTTGAAGCCACCACTGTATGGAGTCAATCATATGGGAACCGATTGAGTTAAGTGTGCCACCGCCTAACGATTTGTCTTCTTTCCAGCTTTTATGGCCTGAATGGTGGGAAAGATAATTTAGTGCATTTCCTTGGTAACGAATATGTATAATTCGGCCTAATTGTCCGCTTTTGATGATCTCTTTTACCTTTGATCGAGCAGGTAGATATCTGAATTCAAAATTAATAGCTCCGAATCGATTTGCGTGATCACGTGCGGCAATCATATCTTCCGCCTCGTTGAGATTGAGTGCCATTGGTTTTTCACATAGGACATGATACCCGTGAGAAAAGGCTTCACAAACCATCTCTTTATGCTGATACTGTGCTGATGTAACAGAAACAAGATCGAGAGGTTCTGAGATTAACATCGTTTTCCAATCGGAGTAAATATTCGTGATGCCTGTTGCTTGTCTAACTTGCTCGGTGTTTCTTCCTGATACACTCGTAATTGCAACTGCCTCAAACTGTGGATGAGCCTGAAAAAGCGGAGCATGGACTGAGGCACCAAAGCCTGTTCCAATAATCCCCACTTTTAATGTAGATGTTGACATAGCACGTCCTCTCCTTTTCTTTCTGTTTCATACATTATAAAGAAAATACAGATATTTTTCTATTCTTGAAAAATATCTATCATCCTAGTAACAAAGATCATTTTCAGTAGCCGATTTTCTCATTTACGTCCTATTTCTTTTTCATCCCTAACAACTTCTGGTAGTATGGAATAGAGAATATAGAAAGATAAAGCATTGATAGGGCTATTGATACACGGAGGAACGGATAATGAACAGAAGATATCTTGCTATTTATGAAGAGATTAGACAGGGAATTATTGAAGGAGTGTATCCACCAGGGGAAAAATTACCTTCTGAAAATGATTTTTGCAAAAAGTTTGAGACTAGTAGGGGCACGATTCGCCGTGCTTTAGATATGCTGGCAGAAGAAGGGCTTGTAAACAGCATGCATGGGAAGGGCGTATTTGTTTTGGATCAAAATACAATTAGCTTTTCCTTTGGTGGATTAGTTAGCTTTAAAGAAGCTAATGAAAATAGCGGATTGGTCTTTTCGACAACTGTGCCATTTTTTACAGAGCTGGTTATTGATAAAAAACTGGAACAAAAAACTCATCTTCCAAAAGGTATAGATGTTTATCATTTATATCGGGTAAGAAAGCTGGATGGAGAAAGGGTCATATTGGATATCAACTATTTTAGCAAAGAAAAGTGTGCAGGCTTGACTCCTGAAATCGCTGAAAAATCTATTTACGATTATATAGAGAATGATTTGGAATTAAAAATTGGGTTTGCGCAAAGAGTAATTCAAGTAGAGAAAGCAACAGGAAAAGATCGAGAGTATCTGGATATGAAAGCATTTGGGTTTGTTGTGGTCGTTCGCAACTATGTGCATTTGTATGACGGTACGATATTTGAATATACAGAGTCGCGACATCGACCAGATCGATTTGTGTTTACTGATTTTGCACGTAGGCGATGAATCATCGTTTCGTGAAGCAGTAGCTAGATAATGTAGGAACAATTAATGCCCCTTAAAGATGAATCTCAACATGACGACATTTCAAGAAAGTGAATCCTCCTTCGTGATAAATGACGGTAAAACCTAGTTTATCACGATAAAAATCCTCGCTTTTCCTCATATCTGTTATAGGCAATGCTGGAATGGCTTCCATCATTCGCATGAGTAAATTTCCTATTCATATCTACATATGGCTTCTTTTCAGACAATCCCAATTGTAAGATTTATAGATTTCGTAAATTTGCATGGTCTTGATAAAGCAGGGATGGACATTTCCTCTCGGTACTTTAGAATAATTTGTCTAGTATAACTTGTATAAACAAGTGTTTACAAACTTGTCTATACAAGTTATACTAAGATCAACAAATAAGGATGAAAGCGATTCCAAGGGGAGGTACATCTATGAGTGTTAGCAAAAAGTCCGTGGAGGAGATCGTTGAAGCACTTGGCGGTAAAGAAAATATTGTAACCGCTTCACATTGTGTAACGCGCTTACGACTTGCTTTGCTGGATGAGGAGAAGGTCCAGAAGGAAGAGCTAGATAATAATGATCTAGTAAAAGGCTCCTTTTCAGCGAATGGACAGTTTCAGGTTGTAATTGGTCCTGGTCTTGTTGAAAAAGCTTATGCTCATTTATTAGAGCTTACTAGTTTAGAAAAGGCTTCCAAGCAGGAGCTGAAGGATGCTACGGAAAAAAAATTAAATCCGCTACAACGAGCAATTAAAACATTAGCTGATATTTTCATCCCAATTCTACCCGCAATTGTGACCGCTGGTTTGCTCATGGGGATCAATAATGTTTTGACAGGTAAAGGGATATTTTTCCCAGACCAATCACTTATTCAGGTATATGGTCAATGGAAGGATCTAGCAGATATCATTAATCTCATTGCCAATACGTCCTTCGTGTTCTTGCCTGCCTTAATCGGGTGGTCTGCTGCTAAACGCTTTGGCGGCAGTGAGCTTCTTGGAATGGTACTTGGGTTAATGTTGATCCACCCTGATTTATTAAATGCTTGGGGATATGGAGATGCAGTTGCAAAAGGCACGGTGCCATACTGGAATTTATTTGGCTTAAGTGTTGAAAAAATTGGGTATCAAGGTCAAGTATTGCCTGTTCTTGTTTCAGCGTTTTGTTTAGCGAAGATAGAACAATTCATGAATAAGCGTGTACCAGACGCTTTCAAGCTATTATTAGTAGCTCCAGTAACATTGTTAGTGACAGGCTTCCTATCATTCATCGTGATTGGGCCATTAACCTTCTCAGTCGGAACTGTAATTACGAATGCCTTTGTGAGTATTTTTGATAATTTTGCAGCGATTGGCGGTTTCATTTATGGTGGTTTCTATGCCTTGCTGGTTGTAACTGGTATGCATCATACCTTCCTAGCAGTAGATTTACAATTGATCGCAAGTGTAGGCGGAACCTTCTTATGGCCGATTTTAGTGCTTTCTAATATTGCTCAGGGCTCTGCTTCATTAGCTACGATGTTTTTGATTCACGATGAAAAAGGCAAGGGATTATCACTTACATCAGCGATTTCTGCTTTTTTAGGAATTACAGAACCAGCTATGTTCGGGGTAAATCTACGGATGCGTTATCCATTTTATGCCGCAATGATTGGATCTGCACTCGGTGCTGTATTTATTACAATAAATAAGGTGAAAGCCGCTTCGATTGGTGTGGGTGGTTTACCAGGCTTCTTGTCCATCTTCCCACAAAATTGGTTACCGTTCTTTGTAGGAATGGCAATCGCTTTAGTTATACCTTTTGTCCTTACTATTATCTTTGGCAAAATGCGTAGCAAAAAGGCAGAAGAGCAGGAGACAAAGTCTGTAGCATAACAACTAACATTTATGACGCGTTCGTCATGCACATACAACTAGATTAAGTCTTTACAAAAAATGGTGGTGTAAGCAATGCAGAAAACATGGTGGAAGAAAGCAGTCGTGTATCAGATTTATCCGAAAAGCTTTCTTGATACAACAGGGAATGGCATCGGAGATTTGGCAGGAATCACTCGCCAATTAGACTATTTACAGCAATTAGGTGTGGATGTAATCTGGTTAACTCCTATTTATGCGTCCCCGCAAAAAGATAATGGCTACGATATCAGTGATTACTATGCGATCAATCCGGAGTACGGAACTATGGAGTCCTTTGAACATTTGTTGCATGAGGCTCATCAGCGCAATATAAAGCTGATTATGGATATCGTTGTGAACCATACATCAATTGAGCATGAATGGTTTAAACAAGCAAGGTCTTCCAAAGATAATCCGTATCGCGACTATTATATTTGGAAAGATGGTGTGGATGGCAATCCGCCTACGAACTGGCAGTCTAAATTTGGTGGAAATGCTTGGGAATGGGATGAGCAAACAGGGCAATATTACTTGCATTTGTACGATGTGACGCAAGCTGATTTGAACTGGGAGAACCCGACCTTACGACGCGAAATTTATGATATGATGCATTTTTGGCTGAAAAAAGGCGTGGATGGTTTCCGCTTAGATGTTATTAATGTAATTTCCAAGGATCAGAGCTTCCAAAACGATACGCTACAAAGCCCAATGGAGGATGGACGACGTTTTTATACGGATGGCCCGCGCATTCATGAATATTTAAAAGAAATGAATGAGCAGGTGTTTTCTCATTATCCTCAGATATTGACTGTAGGAGAGATGTCGTCTACAACGATTGATAATTGTATTCGCTATACCAATCCAGACGAAAAAGAGCTAAGCATGGTCTTTAATTTTCATCATTTGAAGGTCGACTATCCAAACGGACAAAAGTGGGCTGCAGGTGAGTTTGATTTTGTAAAATTAAAGAGCATTCTAAATGAATGGCAGGTTGGAATGCAAGCAGGTGAAGGCTGGAATGCTTTGTTCTGGTGCAATCACGATCAACCGCGTGCAGTTACTCGCTTTGGAGATGATCAGAAGTATCATAAGGAATCTGCGAAAATGCTGGGTACGGCTCTTCATTTTATGCAAGGTACTCCCTACATTTATCAGGGGGAAGAGTTTGGTATGACTGATCCTGGTTTTTCTCGTATTGAGGAATACCGTGATGTAGAAACGATTAATGCCTACCATTTGCTTCAGGAGACAGGCATCTCTGAGCAGGAGATTATGAAGGCGATCAAACAAAAATCCAGAGATAATTCACGTACACCAATGCAATGGATGGACGCTCCTCATGGTGGATTCACGGCAGGTACTCCTTGGATTCATGCCGCTAATAATTATCCATCAATCAATGCGCAGCGAGCGCAAGAAGATCAGGATTCCATCTGGTATCACTATCAAAAATTGATCCAGTTACGCAAAAAGCATGATGTTATTGCATACGGCGATTTTACAATGCTGTATCCAGAGCATCCTCAGATTTATGCCTATGTACGTCAATATGGTGCTGAGCAGCTAGTCGTAGTTAATAATTTTTACGCGGAGCCAACAGAATTTGTACTGCCGAAGGAGATAGCTCAAAAAGCACATATGGAGGTTATTCTGACCAACTATCCTGATGTGCCTGCAACATTGGACGAATTTACATTGCGTCCATATGAGTCGCTTGCTATTGTAATAAAATAACAGCTTAGAAAAACAGAATGCTCACCTCCCAGCTTCGGATCGGGAAATGGGCATTTTGTTTTTTTGTTTCTATTTGTACTGACAGCCATACAGCGGTATCATAAGAAGGAGAGTGGTTGACATAATAAGATCGTCATGTTCAACCGATAGAATCCGGTTTTGAGAGGATGACAACATGAGTAAAAAGATTGTTTTAGCAGAGAAACCCTCAGTGGGTAAAGATATCGCCAGAGTCCTGAAATGTACCAAGCAGGGAAATGGGTACCTTGAAGGCGACAAATATGTAGTAACCTGGGCATTTGGCCATCTGGTTACGTTGGCTGATCCTGAAGCCTATGGAGAGACATATAAAGCTTGGAAGCTGGAGGATTTACCGCTGTTGCCGTCTCGCCTGCAATTAACTGTCATCAGACAGAGCTCCAAGCAATATCAGATTGTAAAAAAATTAGTAGGGCGACAGGATATTTCAGAAGTGATTATTGCTACAGATGCTGGACGTGAAGGTGAGCTGGTGGCGCGATGGATTTTAGAGAAGGCACATGTGAAAAAGCCTATTAAACGACTGTGGATTTCCTCTGTGACTGATAAAGCAATCAGTGATGGCTTCAGAAAGCTACGAGATGGCAAGGAATACGAGAATCTCTATGCTTCTGCTGTAGCTCGCGCTGAAGCTGACTGGTTTGTCGGTATCAATGCCACTCGTGCTCTTACAACGAAGCATAATGCCCAGCTCTCCTGCGGGCGTGTACAAACTCCTACAGTGGCAATGATTGCCAAACGTGAGGAGGAGATTCAAAGGTTCGTTTCTCGCCCATATTATGGTGTTCAAGCGATCACAGGTAATGGATTAAAGCTTACGTGGCAGGATCAGCACACCAAAGATATGAAGACGTTTACCAAGGAGAAGGCTGAGAAAATTGTCGAAAGCAGTAAAAACAAGCAAGCTGAAATTATTGATATCAGGAAGGCTGACAAGAAAAGCTTCTCCCCAGCTTTATACGATCTAACTGAGCTACAACGTGATGCGAATAAGCGTTTTGGATTTTCTGCAAAGGAAACCCTCTCCATTATGCAAGGGCTGTACGAAACACATAAGGTACTCACATACCCGCGGACAGATTCTCGCTATTTGACATCAGATATTGTCGAAACATTACCTGATCGATTGAGAGCGATTTCTGTTAAGCCATACACTCCGTTTGCAGCTAAGCTGTTAAAGCAACCGATTCGAGCTGGTAAACATGTAGTGGATAATAGCAAGGTATCTGATCACCATGCGATTATTCCAACTGAGCAATCTGTGCTGATGAATAAGCTTAGCGATAAGGAACGTAAAATTTATGACCTTGTGGTTAAACGCTTTCTGGCTGTGCTATATCCGCCTTTTGAATATGAACAAATTAGTATTCGTGCCCGAATTGGCAACGAGGAATTTCTAGCAAAAGGGAAAACGATCACGAATCAGGGCTGGAAGGAAATTTACGATAACCACTTTGATGAAGATGATCAAGGAGATGGATTAAAAGAACAGCTTTTACCAAAGCTTGCGCAAGGTGAGCAACTATCTGTACAAACCGTTTCTCTTACAAAAGGGGAAACAAAACCTCCAGAGCCATTTACGGAGGCTACACTCCTTTCTGCTATGGAGAATCCTGTCCGTTATATGGGACAGGTTGATAAGCAGCTAGCCAAAACATTAGGTGAGACAGGCGGATTAGGAACTGTTGCTACTCGCGCCGATATTATTGAAAAATTGTTTAATAGCTTCCTTATTGAAAAGCGCGGCAAGCATATTCATATTACTTCTAAAGGAAAGCAATTACTTGAGCTTGTACCAGAAGAACTTCGCTCACCGGCTCTTACTGCTGAATGGGAAGTGAAGCTTGGAGCGATCTCGAAAGGAAGCCTAGCTAAAAACAGCTTCATACAGGAAATGAAGAAGTATGCAGAGCAAATCGTTCAACAGATCAAATTTAGTGAGCAAAAATTTCGTCATGACAATCTGACTCGCTCCAAATGCCCGGATTGTGGAAAGCTGATGCTTGAGGTAAATGGTAAAAAAGGAAAAATGTTAGTTTGTCAGGATCGTGAGTGCGGTCACCGTAAGGCAGTATCCAAGGTTACAAATGCTAGATGCCCACAATGTCGAAAGAAGATGGAGATGCGTGGGGAAGGAGAAGGAAAGATATTCGTATGCAAATGCGGACATCGTGAAAAATTGTCGACGTTTAACGACAGACGTAGCAAGGAGAAACAGACAAATGTTTCGAAACGAGATGTAGCGCAGTATATGAAAAAACAGCAACGAGATCAAGAAAGCTTAGGGAATCCAGCCTTGATGGAGGCATTAAAGAATTTTAAGCTAGATCAGTAAGTCATTTTATATAGAAAAGATATGCTCGAAAATAAGGCGCCTTCTCTCTTTATTAGCTAAGAGAAAGGGCGTCTATTTTTGCTTCTTTTTGATATATGGAAAAAAGGAATTAACAAAATCTGAAGTAAATTTCAGAATTTATTATTTTTATGTTAAAAGATTTTAAAAGAAGCGCATCTATTTACTTTATCCATAAATGAAAGCGAAAATGAGATTGGTATATTCCACAAAATGTAAACGTTTTTATATCTTGGTAAATATAGAGT
>NZ_LSSO01000146.1:0-99615 GCF_001645205.1 Brevibacillus sp. SKDU10
ACTTTAACCATATCAAGAACTGGGATATGCTCCGTGATGCAAATAACCAAATCTAATTCAGCGTCAACCGCTTCTAGGATCGCATCTGCCGCAAAGCGAGCTGGTACATAAATAACGGAAGCTGTTGCACCAGTGCTCTCAACTGCTTCTGACAAGGTGTTGAATACAGGTACGCCTTCTACCTCTGTACCACCTTTACCAGGAGTTACCCCACCTACGATTTTTGTTCCGTATTCCAACATTTGTTTTGTATGGAACAACGCTGTTGAACCCGTAATACCTTGGACGATAACCTTTGTATCTTTATTAATAAATACGCTCACTTATTTTTCCCCCTAACCATTAACCCACGAGTGATACAATCTTTTGAGCGCCGTCTGCCATTGAATCAGCAGAGGTAATGTTTAAACCAGAGTCTTTTAGGATCTGTTTGCCCAATTCAACATTTGTACCTTCTAGACGAACAACCAATGGCACTTCAAGGCTTAATTGTTTCGCCGCTTCAACTACACCAGTAGCAATAATGTCACACTTCATGATTCCGCCAAAGATATTAACGAAGATTCCTTTTACATTTTTATCAGACAAAATGATTTTAAAGGCTTCCGTTACTTTCTCAGCAGTAGCACCGCCCCCTACATCTAGGAAGTTGGCAGGATCTCCACCAAAGTGTTTGATAATATCCATCGTAGCCATTGCTAGACCTGCACCATTTACCATGCAACCGATATTACCATCTAGGGAAATATAGCTTAAATCATATTTGGATGCTTCGATCTCTTTTGGATCTTCTTCTTCTAAATCTCTATAATCCATGATGTCTTTATGGCGGTATAGTGCATTGGAGTCAAAATTCAATTTTGCATCCAATGCCATTACGTTGCCGTCACCTGTGACAACTAGTGGATTGATTTCAGCGATAGAGCAATCTTTTTCAACAAAGGCAGTATATAAAGCAGTCATGAACGCTGCAGCTTTATTGATCAGCTCTGTAGGGATATTGATGTTAAATGCTAGGCGTCTAGCTTGGAATGGTGTTAAACCAACTACCGGATCAATATATTCCTTAAAGATTTTTTCAGGCGTTGCAGCTGCTACCTCTTCGATCTCTGTGCCGCCTTCCTCGGAGCCCATCAAAACCACACGAGAAGTAGCTCTATCTAAAACTAGACCTAAATAATATTCTTTTTTAATATCGCAGCCTTCTTCAATTAAAAGGCGCTTTACTTCTTTACCCTCTGGACCTGTTTGATGAGTTACCAACGTTTTGCCCAGAATTTCGCTTGCGTAAGCTTTTACTTCATCTAGAGACTTCGCTACTTTTACGCCACCAGCTTTACCGCGTCCACCTGCGTGGATTTGAGCTTTTACTACACATACTTTTGTACCTAGTTCTTTTGCTGCTGCTACGGCCTCTTCAACTGTGAAAGCTACTTTCCCGTTTGGAACAGTAACCCCATATTGTCGCAGAACCTCTTTTCCTTGATACTCATGAATGTTCATCGATTATCCTCCTGTTACCTGGTAGGAACCATTGTAATTCAACTATCTTGTACTACTTCTTTATAATAAGGGGCTGCCCCTTCCTCTCACTTGCTTCACCGCGCTCAGGCAAAGAAGAGGCAGACCGTGTTCACACCTGGATATTAGCCTTCAAGCAATAGAGACTCTGGATCTTCCAATAGATTTTTCACTGTTACTAAGAAGCCTACTGCTTCCCGACCGTCAACAATTCTGTGATCGTAGGAAAGTGCGATATACATCATCGGTCTGTTTTCCATACGGTCTTGATCAATCGCTACTGGACGAGTCTGGATTGTATGCATCCCCAGAATACCTACCTGTGGAGCATTTAGAATTGGGGTAGACAATAGTGAACCGAATACGCCACCGTTTGTAATCGTAAACGTTCCGCCTTGCAAGTCAGACAAGGCTAGTTTGTTTTCTCTTGCTTTAACAGCTAGATCGCCAATTCCTTTTTCAATTTCAGCAAAGCTCATACGATCTGCATCGCGAACGACTGGAACTACCAAGCCTTCTGGAGCAGAAACAGCGATACCGATATCATAGAATTTTTTCACTACGATTTCATCGCCTTGAATCTCAGCGTTTAGGAGTGGGTATTTTTTCAACGCACCAATAACAGCTTTTGTAAAGAAGGACATAAAGCCAAGCTTTACATTATTTTTCTTTTCAAACGCATCTTTACGTTTGTTGCGTAGTGCCATGATCGCTGTCATATCTACTTCGTTAAAAGTAGTTAGCATCGCTGCAGTTTGTTGTACCTCTACTAAGCGTTTTGCGATCGTCTGACGGCGGCGAGACATTCTTTGACGCTCAACTGGTTTAGCAGGGTTAACCTCTTCGGCCTGCGGTGCTGCTTTTGGAGCAGGAGCTGCTTGTTTTGGTGTAACTACCTGCTGACTTGGGTCAAAAGTAGAAACATCTTGTTTGCGAACGCGACCTAACGGGTCCATTGTAGCCACTTCATTAAGATCAATGCCACGTTCTCTAGCATGCTTTCTAGCTGCTGGAGAAGCTACTACAGATTGTTTACTTTCTTCTTGAGTAACAGCCGGTTGTGCTTTTACTTCTGGCGCAGGTTGTGAAGTTGGCTTTGGTTTGCTTTCCGCTTTTGGTGTTGATGCTGCCCCAGCTTCATCAATAACTGCGATGGTTTCACCCACTTTAACGGTGTCACCCTCTTCTTTTAATACTTGCGTTAACACACCTTCATTTTCAGCGATAATTTCAACGTTTACTTTATCGGTTTCCAATTCAAGTAGGATATCCCCCATGGCTACTGCTTCACCTTGCTGTTTCAGCCATTTACCTACTGTTCCCTCTGAAATGGATTCTGCTAATTCTGGTACTTTTACCTCTGCCATCTCTATCACACCCTTACCAAGTTTCTAGTAACACTTTGTGCAAGAATACGTTGTTGTTCTTTTTTATGAGCAACCGGATCTCCTTCTGACGGACTTGAGCGTCTCATGCGTCCGTTGTAGGATACATTTACTCCTTTTGGTGCTAGTGCTTTTAAACGTGGTTCAACAAAAGTCCATGCTCCCATGTTTCTTGGTTCTTCCTGTGTCCAAACAATTTCACGCAGGTTTTTGTATTTGCCAATAATCTCGTTGATTTTTTCTGTTGGGAACGGATATAGTTCCTCAACTCGAACAATTTGCAACCAATCAAATTTTCCGACGTCCGCTACCTGATCGGACAAATCAACAGCCATTCTTCCTGTGCAGAATACTAGGCGCTCTACTGCTTCAGGTTTTTGTCCCAAACCTGGCTGCTCGATAACCGTTTTAAACTCTCCGTTGGTGAATTCATCAATAGCTGATCCCGCAGAAGGATTACGTAGCAAGCTCTTCGGTGACATAATCACCAATGGTCTTACTTCGTCTTTGCTTAACATGGCAGCCTGTCTTCTTAAGATATGGAAATACTGAGCAGAAGAAGAAAGATTAGCTACTGTCCAGTTGTTTTCCGCAGAAAGCTGTAAGAAACGTTCCAGTCTCGCACTGGAGTGTTCTGGTCCCTGACCTTCATATCCATGTGGCAGCAGCATCACAAGACCTGATTTCTGACCCCATTTAGCACGACCTGCTGAAATATATTGATCAAAAATTACTTGAGCCGTATTGGCAAAATCCCCGAACTGTGCTTCCCAAAGGACAAGCGTTTCAGGAGCAAAAACATTATAACCATATTCGAATCCGAGTACGGCGTATTCAGACAATGGACTGTTGCGCACCTCAAAAGAAGCTTTTGCTCCTGGCAATCTGTGCAATGGAGAATACGTTTCACCCGTCTTAGAATCATGTAGCACTAGGTTGCGGTGAGAGAATGTACCACGCTCAGAATCTTGACCGCTTAAACGGATAGGTGTTCCGTCTTCTAATATAGTGGAGAATGCCAGAACTTCTGCATGTGCCCAATCAATCTTCCCTTTATCTGCGAAGACCTGCTGACGACGGGATAAGATTTTTTCTAGTTTATCAAAGACATGGAAACCCTCCGGCCATTTTAATAAATCCGCGTTAATCTCTGTCAGCTTTTTCAAATCAACAGAGGTTTTAACCTTTGGATAACCAATTTTGACCGCATCTGGTAGATCTGGAATCAAGCCAGAGTCGTCATGTGCTTTGTTTACCTTCTCATAAGCTTTTGCAAATGCTTGTTTAACCGTTTCTTCGATCGCTTCAATTTGTTCTTTAGACAGCTCGTTTCTTTCGGTTAAGCGATCTTTGTAAATTTGAGTAATCGTTGGATGTTTACGAACCACGATGTAGGTCATCGGATTTGTCGCCATTGGTTCATCCATTTCGTTATGGCCAAGACGTCTATAACCTATTAGGTCAATTAGTACATCCTTGTAGAATTTACTACGATATTCGAAGGCTAATTTTGCGGCGGCAATGCATGCTTCAGGATCATCTGCATTCACATGAATAATGGGAATCCCGTACCCTTTGGCAAGGTCGCTCGCATATCTGGTGGATCTGGAATCTTCACTTTCCGTGGTGAAACCGACACGGTTGTTAGCGATGATGTGTACGGTTCCTCCTGTTTTATAGCCTTTGATACCGGAGTAGTTTAGAGTCTCTGCGACTACACCTTGCCCTGGGAAGGCAGCGTCACCGTGAACAAGAATAGACATCGCTTTGTTTTCATCCTGTCTTGGATAGCCCGCTTGAGAGCGATCATCCTGAGCTGCTCTTGTGTAGCCCTGTACGATAGAACCTGACACTTCCAAGTGACTTGGATTGTGCGCCATCGTGATGCGTGTGGTTTTATCGCCATTCTTAATCTCTTTAACTGCTCCAAAGTGATACTTAACATCACCTGTCCAGCCGACATGAGCTTCTTGGGCCTTGTCCAGCTTTTCTTTTGGTGAATGCTGGAATTGACTAAAAATATCTTCGTAAGGTTTACCCAGCACGTGAGTTAGTACGTTTAAACGACCACGATGTGCCATTGAGATGGTTACATCGCTTGTTCCCGCTTGAACGGAGTGCTCCACTAGCTCATCAATGACAGGTACTAGGACATCCAAACCTTCTACGGAGAAGCGTTTGGCTCCTACAAACTGCTTGTGTAGAAATTTTTCGAAACCTTCTACCTCATTCAATCTTTTTAAAAGATCAGTCTTTTTCTGTAAAGAGAGTTCCTTAGTTACTTCGCCAGACTCAATCATACTTTGAATCCAAGCTTTTTCTTCTGCCTCATCCACATGTTGAAATTCAAAGGCAAGATTGCTAGTGTACGTTTCTTTCAAATACTGAATCGCTTCCCAGCCATTAGCGAAACGTTCCGGCTGATGCTTGCAAATGAATTCAGCTGGAATATCTCGAAGATCAGCCTCGGTCAAACCATATTGATCCAGATTTAACAAATCCGCTTGTGGAGCTTGAGCTTCCAAAGGATAAAGGTTAGCACCTAAGTGTCCAAACCCACGGATGGTATCTGCCAACTGAAGAGCAGCAACGAATTTCTTCATTTTTGCAAATGGTAACGTTCTTGGTGCGGAGCTTTCAGGTGTCATTTCCTGACCATGAAGACCATTTTCTGGAAGGACCGGCGATCCCCAATTATCAAATAATTTTCGTAAGTCTGCAGGTACTTCTTCCGGATTTTCCATATAGATCTCATACTGCTCAAACACATAACCAAGATTCGGTCCATAAAATTCTGCCCAAGGGCTAGCTGGCAGTTTGTTATTCATACTCATTTGTAACCCTCCTACAGTCTTGTTGTGATCATGACCTGCACGAAATTGAGGTTTGTTGATCTCCTTTTATTTCAATTAAACTCCCATTTGGATGAAAATACCTAATCGAAGCGGTTTCAAATAGAAGGAGATCAATCCCATTAAACAATTTAAACCTTTTGCGTCCTAAAGTAAACCCATCCACTGCCAATAAGTCATACTAAATGCAATTATGAGAATAAAGCCCGCTATTGTAAGAGGTACACCCGACTTCACAAAGTCGCTGGTCGTAAAGGAACCTGTACCGTAAGCAAGCATATTTTGCGGTGCACTTACTGGTAAAAGGAAACCAAAACTAATGACAAATTGCTGGATTAAGACCATACCAGGCTTGTTAAACGTAGGCTCCATTGCGGTTACCAATGCAATAACAATTGGAATAAACGCAGATGCCAAGCTTGTTGCACTAGCAAATCCTAAGTGAATTAAAATGTTAAATAATGTTAATATGATAATAACAGTAATTACTGGCATAGCAGTTAAACCCATTGATTCAAACAATCCTTTGGAAATCCACTGAGCTCCCTCTGTTTTTAATAAGAGGTTCCCTAGAGACATTCCGACCGCAAATACAATTAGCGTTCCCCATCCTACTTTTTGCTCTACCTGCTTCCAAGTATACACCCCAATGCCAGGGCATAAAAGGATGGCAACTGCCGCAAGTGTAATTGTAGTGGAATCCAATGCATGCAAGACTCCCTCTGTAGACCAAAGGAACAATAGAAGCAAGGAAACTATCATTAAACGCCACTCTTTTGGAGTTAGCTTTCCTAGCTCAGCCAATTGTTTTTTGATTAACTCTCGGCCGTTTGGTATTTCACTAAGCTCTGGTTTGATTAATTTTGTCATCACAAAGTATAGAATGACAGACATGATAACAGCCCATGGAGCTGCATAAATGAACCATTCTCCCCAGGAAATATGGTAATTGAAAGCGGTTTCCATGAATCCCAAGGCAACCATATTCTGCGCAGCAGCCGTTTTAATCCCAATGTTCCATATTGAAATGGATTGGACTGTTGTAATCATCAGCAAGGCAGAAAGACGGCTATTCTTTTCTAGACCAAAAGCAGCTACCATTCCCATTAGGATTGGAATAATAGCACCTGCTCTAGCTGTTGCACTAGGCACAAACAAAGCAAGTACAATGCTTACAAGAATGGTTCCGAGTACGATATTGTTTGATTTGGACCCTACTTTTGATAGTACCAATAGAGCAATACGCTTATGCAATCCAGTAATCTCCATCGCTACAGCAAGGAACAACGCACCGGCCACTAACGCAACTGCTGAATTACTAAAACCTCCCAGCGCCAAAGAAAGCGCTTTCTTTGTTGTGTACACGACATTTGGGTCTTCAACTGTTGGCGAAAATCCGATTAAAACAGCAATAAGCCCAACGATTAAAGCCGCACTAACCGGATATGTAACCGCTTCCGTAACCCATAAGATAACGGCGAATGCAAGGATAGCTAATGTTCTTTGACCAGCAAGTGGTAAGCTTTCTGGTGTTGGGAGTAACAGAATAATAACCAGTACAGCTAGTGCGATGCTTAACGAGATGATATTCTTTCGACTAAAGCTCACTATAATACCCCCCTTGTCTAGTTATAGTGTAACCAAGTTGTTACACTATAAATTATAACGAATAAAAGAATAGACAGGATGGTTTTATAATTTACTTTATTGTTTTATTATTTACCAAATTTAATTATATATGAATTATACGGTATTTCCATACCTGGAAACAAATAAAAGGCCGTCGATTTCACTCGACAACCTAATTATCAACTCAAATTTATTTTTGTAATGTTATTAATGTGCATTTCACACATATTTGTTTATTTTTGAGTTGCCCAATCTGCTGGATAAGTTACATACATAAAGCGAGCAAACTCAGGCACAGAGAATTGGATTTTGGTTCCTTTTGGAATTAAAATGATTTCTCCGGCTTTTGCACTAACTTTGCGGCCATCAATGATGATTTCCAAGTAGCCTTCTATTACATAATCAATTTCATCATAATTAAGGGTCCAATCAAAGGTTGTCTCTTTCATTTCCATAATTCCACAACCTAAGCGCGGGCTTTCTTCTAATGAAAATAGATCCTTGCAATATACGATATCTTCTTTGTTGCCAGTATCCAAACGATCTTTTTCTGCTACACGTACAACTTGTAAAGGTATAGAGGTAACACCACTACTATCCCGGTGTTTTGGGAATTCTTCAGGAGCTGATGCTGTGCTAGCTCCTACTTTTTCAGTAATGATTTTACGGACAATTTCTTCAATGGCTTTAATATCCAAATTTTCCATTTTACGCAACCTCCGTTTTCTTATCTTTATCTTTTTTTCCCTCAATCATCTTTTTCGAAATGAAGATCGCTACAAAAATTGCTGTAATACCACCGACTAGTTTACCTACAATCATCGGGAAGATCATATCTTTTGCAACACCTGCTGTGAATCCTAAATGGTCACCAAGAACGAATCCTGCTGATACAGCGAAGGCAACGTTAATAATTTTACCTCTATCATCCATATCTTTCATCATTCCAAACATCGGAATGTTATTAGCAAGAGTAGCAACCATACCTGCTGCAGCAACTTCGTTCATTCCAAGTACTTTACCCAATTTAAGCAATGGCTTCTTAAACACCTTTGTAATAACAAATACCATACAGAACGCTCCTGCTAAGACAATGGAAATGTCTCCAACAATCTTAATACCTTCTGAGATAGGAGCTAGTCCTGGAATAATAGTCAGACCCACTAGTTGTTCAATGATGCCAGCTGCTAATGCAAGCGTTGCCACAATAACGATGAATTGGCCAAAGATCGTAAAGCCTTTGATCATTCCATTCGGGAATTTCACTAATCCTAGTACAATAAGAGCCGCAAAAATGATAATTGGCACTAGATTGGTTAAAATCATGCCAATTGAATAACCAGCAACTAGTCCACCAGCAATACAACCAATCGGAATTGTAATAATTCCTGATAGAACACCTGTTGCTAAGAACTTGTGATCTTCTTTACGAATAATACCTAGAGCAACTGGAATCGTAAATACGATTGTTGGTCCTAACATAGCACCTAAAATAACCCCTGCAAACATTCCTGCTTCGGGATCTTTCGCTAGTTCCTGCGCTAATGCAAAGCCACCCATATCATTTGCTAAAATCGTAGTAGCAAACATTGCTGGGTCTGCTCCTAGTGCATCAAATAAAGGTACAACAATAGGACTAAGCACTTTGGCTAATACAGGAGACAAAGAGATAATACCTACCATGGCTAGCGTTAAGGAACCCATTGCCATAATACCCTCTTCGAATTGTTGACTTAAGCCAAATTTATTCCCAATACACTTATCAATCGCACCCAGAACCATAAAAATGACCATTAAGTAAATAATGATTTCATTTATTCCCATACATGACTTCCTCCGCTCTTACCGAAACTGTTTTTTGATCTCTTCACTTGGTGATGGCATAACGGTATAATGAACGATTCGCTTCTGATCGATGGATGAAACAGCTATTTCCATCGCTTGTTCAACATCGCTTACACTTCCAGTAATGACAGCAAGCAGCTTGCCTCCGATACCCATACCTAGGTTGATTCTTTTCAAGAAGGTATGGGCACCTTTTAAGGCAAGGTTTATCGCGTAAATACCAGATGAGACGTTGGATGTTTCGAAAATTCCAATGGCATTTATAGGCTCAGTTGAGTAGCTTTTTTTCAAACCATTAACGATGTCGTTATGAACACCATTTAGAATAAATTCACTCACAAGAAAATCCTTTGAGACCTTTTTGGCAATCTCCATGGACTCTTGTACATTTGCTGTATCACCACTAACAATGATCAGAAATTTACCCGGGCAAATGGAACGCATATGATGGATATCCACAGTGGATTTTTTTAGCATGAAGTCAGCCGTCTCATATCCCTTACTTATACTTCTTAATTCCAGAATGCCAATAGAACTACTCATCGTTCATCTCCAGAGAATCTACAATACCCACGATAACTGCATCAATAGGTACGTTTTGATCTTTCATGGAGCTTCTTGCTGCGCTGCCTTTCGTTACGAGAACGGTGTCGCCTATACCCGCACCGGCATGATCCGCCGCAACAAAGCATTCCTTTGAAGTATTTTCATCATATGAATGTGGTTTAACTACTAGAAACGTTAAACCATTTAGCTTTTCATCTTTTCGCGTAGCCCAAAGACTGCCGACAACTTCTCCAACAATCATACGTTCACCCCGTTATTTTCTCCGTACTTGTATCTGCTGCATTTTGATATAATCTTTTGCAAGTGGTGTAATAATGCTGTTTTTGTTCACGATGATTTGATTCACGCGGCGCAGATGAAATTTCTTCAAATCAGATTCTGTAATCAGCTTCTTGGAAATAACTTCCTGAATCACTTCTTCTCGTTCAATCTCGCTCTCTTGCTTAGCACTTACAACCTCTGGATTATGTTCTTTGTCATCCATTTTGAGTAAGTCAGATACTTGAACCATTTGAATGCCAAAACTTTTGATTTTCTCTTCAAACGCCTCGTATTGCTTAAACAACACCGGGTTTGCCGTCTGTTTATATTTTTTATAAACCATGGAATTTTCTAAAGCGACTACTTTTTTACCTTTTAAAAGCATGGTTAAAATAAAACGTTCACGACTTCCCGCACTGATGCCATTTGCCAAATTTCCCAGTAGCTGTATGCAAATAGTCGGGATGATAACGAGATCGCAATCCCTCGTCTGCTCATCGTAATATTGAAAATCGTAGTGTGATCCGATTTGTGCTTCAATTTCAGGGTGTGCTTGGTTGTCCATAATGATTGCTTTTTGCCGCTTGATTGGCTGTTCCTGCAAAGGCTTCATACCTTGAAGCTTTTTATATACCTCTTTTGTAACCGCTTCAACTAAAGCTTCTATGTTCATTTTTTCACACTCCTAGGTACTTTTCTTCAGAATTTTCCCCATAGTACCTTTCGTAAATCCACACGCATTCGCTTCATCATAGTCAATATGCATGAATGTTGCATAAGAAGGACTTACACGAATCATTACATCATCGAAAATCAATGGTCGATTGCTGAATACCTTAACTTGAACCGTTTCGCCATTGACAACATTATGTTTTTTCGCATCCTCAGGAGTCATATGAATATGGCGTTTTGCTACGATTAACCCTCTTTGCAATTGAACCATATTTGTAGCTGAGGCGATTACAATTCCTGGGGTTCCTTCTAGCTGTCCGCTCTCTTTGATAATCCCTTTTACACCTAGTGCAACAGCATCTGTTAAAGCAATCTCTACTTGCGTCTCTTTACGTTCAGGTCCAAGTACAACTACATTATGCAAAGCACCTTTAGGACCAATTAGCGTAACACGTTCCTTGCAAGCATATTGTCCAGGCTGAGACAAATCTCTCATCTTTGTCAGCTCATAGCCTGGGCCAAACAAAGTGTCAATGTCAGCTCTGCTCAAGTGAACATGTTTCCCAGATGCTTCAATAGGAACACACATTTCTTCATTAACACGTTTTACTACTTCATCTACAATGCTTTCAATCAGATCGTTTTTCATAGTTCTCTCCTCAAGCTTTGTATTTATCTAGACGAACGCGGAACATCAATATCCAAAATAAGGAGGAAAGGCGATTCAACGCTTGAATGATGTCTTCACGTTCCACACTTCCATGCTCTTGTTTAAATGCTTGATAAGCCAACAATTCCGTTTCTCTAGTGAAAGTACGCAATGAATTTAAGGCAATGACCATCTCACCCATTTCATAGCTCGGTTTAAAATGATCTAATCCGAAGTATTTCTTGGGATGATGCGATTGCTCTCTTATTTCATCAGATGTCATATCTAGCAATTGGATATTCGTTAGCCTCTCACCAAGAACTTCACAGCGCACAATATTTCGTACAAATAGAAGCACTTCTTCCAAGTCAACTGCCAGCTTTGGCAAACCTGCTTTTACTCCAGTGATTTGAGCTTCGAGAATTTTAGCTTCTAATGAATCTAGTTTTCCACGAAAAATGATGCGAGGATGGTCTTTATAGACAAGGAGATTTCCATATAAATGAGTCATATGCTCTGGCTTACTTTCAAGATATCCACCATAGATCGTTTCATAACGAATAGATGGCTTATTTGAAATTTCTGTTGGTGGCACAGGAGCATTCTGTTGTTGGGTTGCATTCTCATCATAGTAGCGAAGCTCTATCTGATGATCTGTTAAAAAACTTTTAGCAGAAGGCGTGAGAATGACGCCTTTTTTCACTTCATAAATCTTGCTATCTTTAGCTTCTTGATTTTTAAAGTGTTTTCGCAAATCGCTTTCTGTGATAAGAGCCATATGTTCACATCCCTCGTCGGAAAAACTTCTTACAATGACTAGCCAAGAAGCTTACCTGACCCCAATATGGTAGATAGGGAGATGGATGCAAAAAGTTCTGCATCCATCCGACTATAATTATTCAGCTGTTTTAGGCAAGATTGCATCTACTTCAGTATGTGGTCTTGGAATTACATGTACAGATAGTAATTCACCAACGCGTTCTGCTGCTGCTGCTCCAGCGTCTGTAGCCGCTTTAACTGCACCTACGTCTCCACGTACCATAACTGTTACTAGACCTGCACCGATTTGTTCTTTACCAATCAATGTAACGTTTGCTGCTTTTACCATTGCATCTGCTGCTTCAATAGCTCCAACTAGTCCTTTAGTTTCTACCATTCCCAATGCGTTTGCGTTTGCCATAATAAAATTCCTCCTAGAATCTTTATAGATTTATGATTTTTAGAAAAGTACATATGATGTGCAACATGTTTATAAGTAAACTTGAACTAGTCAAGTTTATAGCGTAACAAGGTCTTACATTTCAGCTAAGATGCGTTTCACAATTAAGCTGATCAATTCTTCTTTATTAGTAGCTTCAAGAGTAGGTTCTTTTACTTCAGTTGCTCTTGTTCCTACAATATCTTCTAATTCCTTCAAGCCATAACCTACACGACGAATGTTAAGTAGGTTTAATGGACCAACGTTATCGGAAGTTGAGCTTCCTCCAACCGCTCCACAACCCAATGTTAATGCTGGGAATAGAGCTGTGCTTGCACCGATACCGCCTAGAGTACCTGGTGTATTAACAAGGATGCGGGATACAGGCTGTTTCAAAGCGAATTCACGAACGATAGCTTCATTGTTTGTATGAACCATCATTGTGTGTCCAGCACCTTCGTTATTTAAGATCTCAACGCAACGCTCTAATGCTGTTCTCCAGTTGTCTTCTGTGTAGAAAGCAAGGATTGGAGCCAATTTTTCACGAGAGTATGGAACTTTGCTTCCAACTTCTGTTTCTTCAGCGATTAGAACTCGAGTTGATTCTGGCACTTGTAGGTCAGCTAATTTCGCGATGTGCTGAACGCTTTTTCCTACGATTTGAGGATTCATTGTGCCATTTGCACGCATGATGAATTTTCCAAGTTTTTGGCTCTCTTCTTTGGACAAGAAGTAAGCTCCTTGTTTTTTGAACTCTGCTACAATTGTCTCTTTGTTATCTCTTTCTACAACAACGGATTGTTCAGAAGCGCAAATCGTTCCGTTATCAAACGTTTTAGAATCCATGATACGTTTTACTGCTAAAGGAATGTTAGCACTTCTTTCAATGAATGCTGGTCCATTACCAGGTCCAACACCGATTGCTGGTGTACCAGAAGAGTAAGCTGCTTTTACCATAGCTGTACCACCAGTGGCAAGGATCATAGCTGTATCATTGTGTTTCATCAATTGATCTGTTCCTTGGATAGTTGGTACAGTCATGCAGCTAATCGCGCCATCTGGGCAACCTGCTTTTTTAGCAGCTTCACTAATGATTTTTACTGTTTCCAAGATACAACGCAGTGCATTTGGATGTGGGGAAAATACGATACTATTTCCCGCTTTAAGAGCGATCATTGCTTTATAGATAACGGTAGAAGTAGGATTTGTTGATGGAATAAGACCAGCTACAACACCTACAGGCACACCGATCTCCATTGTTTTCTTTTCTTTATCTTCATTCAAGATACCTACAGTTTTTAGGTCTTTAATCTCTTCATAAACATGCTTGGAAGCAAATGCGTTTTTAACAACTTTATCTTGCCAACGACCAAAGCCTGTTTCTTCGTTTGCCATTTTAGCTAACTTCTCACGATTCTCATAAGCAGCATCCGCAATTGCTTTTACAATGGAATCAATTTGTGCTTGTGTCATGGAAGCTAGTTTTGCTTGAGCTTCTTTTGCTTTTTTGATTAAAGTACGTACCTCTTGAATGGACATTAGGTCTTTATCTAGAACTTCCATTTTCTACTCCTTCTCTCCCTCATGTTGTTGGATCGCTTTGATTAGCTGATCCTTTTTGGCATACTTTACTTGCACTTTTGAAATGCTTGTTAATTTTAACTTGTAAGCTATTTTTCTTAACTCCGCTAGTTTCATATCTTCTAGTCGTTTATCTTTCTTTTTGCTAGAAGAAACAAGGGAGGCAGCTTCTTCTAGTGGTTGCTCTTGAATTACCGCATGATGTAGATCTTGTTCTTCCTCTTGGGCATGATCCTTTGGTTTAACAGAGACTTCTTCAAGGCGATCAACAACAGGTGCTGTCTCTGGCATTTTTTCTTCAGGAATCACTTTAAGAGGAGTACTTTTGATGTCTTTTTCAGGTAATTCCTTAGGCGTAACCTTTGGTGCTTGTTTTGGTGTTTGTATTGGCAAATCAACAGTTACGATTTTTGCTGTTTCTTCATGTGGCCTTGCGATGACAAGACTATTAAAGAGACAGTTTAGTTGTCTGGCAGCAGCACTTCCCGCATCAACAGCAGCTTGTACCGCTCCGACATCGCCTTTGACTTTAACTGTGATCAAACCATCTTTTTTTAATCTTTCAAGACCAATCAATGTTACGTTTGCGGCTTTGAGAGCAGCGTCAGCAGCTTCCATTGCTCCCAAGAGCCCTTTTGTCTCTACAAGTCCTAATGCTTGATTTTTCATGGATTATTCCTTAGTAACTGGTAGGGTTGTCAGCCACAAATTGAACGGCTGCTGCAAATGCATCACATGCTGCTCTGCATGCAGATTGACTACCCGTTAGTAAGGCACCACCAAAGTTGGTTTCAGATGGAGGTCCAAAGAAAGCTCCAATGCTCACATCGGCTGCTTTGAGCGCTGCATCAAGTGCGTACATTGCTTCGAGAGGAGGTGCAATCAAATAGGCAATCGCTTCGCCCTCATTTATATTAGCTACTTGAGACAAATAGCTACCTGTACGGGAAACACAATGTGCGAAATACGTAATGGAGTTATCGTCATTAGCACCTACGAAATGTGCTGAGTCTTCGATATAGCTGATAGCAGCGCTAAGTCCACTTTTCACTTCCGCTGGGCTTGGACCTGCAATGATTCCAATTACCTCACCAGCTAGTTTGGTTGATGCATTAGCTGATCCTGCATACATACTTTTTGCATAAACAACATCTACCTCGGCTGCTTTGGTTGCTTCGTCTAATGCTGTATATGTCACATCATCAATATCAACTGTGATGATTCCCAAGCTTTTGTGATGCGGTTTTAATTCTAGCTTCTCAGCCATATCAGGACTCACGTTGGAGATCAACTTGGTTCCTAATACTTTTGCATAGATAGGCTCGTTTCTCATCAGACTTCCTCCCTTTCCTACAATTTCAAATCAATACCAGAAGCTTTTTTCTCAATCATGGTTTTGATTAGCTCTGCAATATGAGCCCCAGCTTCTACGGCTGGTGTACCACCTTGGTGAATATTAGAGATAACTGTTCTTTTTGCTTCTGGCATACCAACTGTTGGCTTATAAGCAACATAAGCACTCATTGATTCTGCTGTAACTAGACCAGGTCTCTCCCCTACTAGCAGACATACAACATCTGCTCCGGTAATATCACCGATGACATCCATGGACGGTACACGGCAATGTTTTACGAATAAAATATTGCCCAATTCGATTCCATACATTTTTAAACCTTGAGTAATGGATGGTAAAATGTCTCGAAGATTAGCTTCAATTGCAGCAGAGCTTAATCCATCCCCTACAACCAATTGAACCTTCGCAAATTGTGTTGTGTTCTGTTTTACATATTGAATGGTTTCTGGAGATAGCTGACGGCCTAAATCTGGTCGAGTGATATATTCGTCTTTGTCTTTGCAAAGCGTTTCAATCGATACCAAATTCATTTCTTTTACAAATTCTTCAGGAACATAGGAGAAAACTGCATCCTGTGCCGCTGCATGGTCCGCACGAAAACGTAAGGAGGTAGATGTTTTGTAACGCGGGCCTGCTCTCCAAATCCCTAAACGAGCAGGAGTTCTTTCTTTCATTTTCAGATACCCTTCTCTATCCTCAGGGTCTGGAATTAAAAGCTGCCCTTTAATGTCAATCTCTGTGATGTCGTCTAGGCATTCATCACTGATCATAGATTCCTCTTGATGTTGTTGAGCACTTGCTGCAATTGCTTGAGTAACCATTTCCTGTGATACTACATCCTGTGTAGCTGCTGCCTCTTTCGGGCTGTCCATCATTTGAGATAGAATGCTTTCAATCATGGATTTTAGTTCTTTTTCGTTCACTGTTGTTTCCTCCTTTCTCTACTTTAAGAACACAGAAGCGTCTCCGGCTTTTTTCGTAAGTTTTCCATTTTCAATGAAGCCCATTTTTTCCATCCATTGTTCGAATTCTTTAATTGGAGTCAAGCCTAACAGCTCACGCAATGTAGCTGTATCGTGGTATCCAGTCGTTTGATAGTTCAACATTACGTCGTCACCATGAGGGATACCCATGAAGAAGTTACATCCAGCAGCCGACAATAATACTGCTAGGTTTTCAATATCATTTTGGTCCGCTTTCATATGGTTGGTGTAACAAGCATCGCATCCCATTGGAATACCTGTTAATTTACCCATGAAGTGATCCTCAAGACCTGCACGAATAACCTGTTTTGAGTTGTAGAGATATTCAGGTCCGATGAAGCCAACAACTGTATTTACAAGGAATGGACTAAACTTCTTAGCAAAACCATAGCAACGCGCTTCCATTGTTACTTGGTCCACTCCATGATGAGCTTCAGAAGACAATTCGGAACCTTGTCCAGTTTCAAAATACATTACGTTTGGACCAGTAGCTGTACCTTCATGCAAAGCTAAGTGTTGTGCTTCTGCAATTGTTGCAGCATTAAAACCAAATGCTTCGTTTCCTTTTTCAGAACCTGCGATTGATTGGAAAATCAAATCTGTAGGAGCACCCTGACGAATAGCATCCATTTGTGTCGTTACGTGAGCTAATACGCAAGTTTGGGTAGGAATTTCCCATTTTTGCTTGAACTCTTCAAATCTTTTTAAGACACGAGCAACGCTTTCAGTGGAGTCATCTACCGGGTTCAAACCAAGTACCGCATCACCAATACCGTAGGTTAAGCCTTCCATTAAGGATGCTGTAATACCGTCTGGATCATCAGTTGGATGGTTAGGCTGTAGACGAGCAGATAGCGTTCCTGCGCGACCAATTGTTGTATTCGCATGAGCAGTAATGCGGATCTTTTTTGCTCCGTAAATCAAGTCAAGGTTGGACATGATTTTTGCTACTGCTGCGATCATCTCAGAAGTCAAACCTCTGGAAATGCGTTTGATGTCAGACTCTTTTGTGTTCTCATTTAGAATCCACTCGCGCAATTCTTCAACTGTCCAGTTTTTAATTTCAGCGTAAATTTTTTCGTTCACTTGATCCTGAATGATGCGTGTTACTTCATCCTTTTCATAAGGAACAACTGGGTTGTTACGCAAATCGGCTAATGTCAGTTGGGCTAGAACAACCTTAGCAGCAACGCGTTCTTCAGCAGAAGTAGCAGCAACACCGGCTAATGTATCCCCAGATTTTACTTCATTCGCTTTTGCTAGAACTTCGATGATGGATGAAAATTGATACATCCGACCAAATAATTTCGTCTTTAAGATCACAAAAGCTCCTCCTCTCATTTGTACATCTCTTAGTTGAATACGAGTGTTTTGATCACTACAGGTAATACCTTTCCATCGGCAATTGGTTTCCCAATGTCAATGTAATCGCCATTGTCTACCTGAATACTATCGATGCACACAACATCTTTTTTGTAGTCGAGTAGGGCATACAGGGTTTGTCCTAGTACCTTCGCCATGTCATGGTGAACAATCACTATGAATGGATACTCTCTTTCAAGTAGCTCTGCCATCCCCTTTTGTATTCCTTTAGCGTATATCTGAATTTCGGGGAAGCTAGGATTCTTTTTCCCTTCAATGGCAATCGCTACTTTTTGTAGATCATTATCTACTTTGAACCACTCTAATTTTTCACGAATGGCCTGTGCTAGCTTCTCTTCGTCTCCCGATTCGTCCGCGATCGAAACTTTTAGAATCGGTACGTTTTTAATCGGAAACGATTCATCTGTATAAGTGATCGTACTACCACTTATTTCAGTCGTATGAGAACCAGCACCAACAACTGTTGCGCGAATTGTCTCTACAGAATGAAAGACTTTCATCTGTGTCATCAGTGGAGAAGCAGCAATCGCTCTTCCTAGCAGGATGCCGATATCTCCGTAATGGAACACATCCTTCTCTTCATGCTGGTAGATATAATCGGCTACGCCACCTGAAAAGGAAATGCATGAAATCGGTTTGTCTAGTTTTAAACCTCTATGAGTGAGAATCGTTTCATAGAAATCACTTTTTTCTTTTAGACCCACACTTTCTTCTAGTAGCCAAACCATTTCTTGGATGATTGGTTGCAACTTCTCTGGTGTAGCGGTTTGTCCTAGCTGTATGTCGTATCCTCTTCTTTGAATCAACATATTGATTTTAGGTGCGATATAGATGATTTCATGAGTCACGGGATTTACCTTGATCAATCGTCCACCAATATCTAAACAACCCGTATCCTGTGATTCTCCGTGGCTAAATACCGCTAAATTACTAGTACCGCCACCAATGTCAATGTTAACAATTGAAGTAGAATGCTCCTTCGAATACGTATGTGCCCCTGCTCCTTTAGCAGCAATAAGGCTTTCAAGATCAGGACCAGCTGTTGCAACAACGAAATCACCAGCAAAGCCGCTTAAGGTAAGTAATACCTCGTTTGCATTCTCTTTTCGTGCCGTCTCGCCGGTTATAATCACGGCGCCAGTTTGAATCTCTTCTTTTTTAATGCCAGCTTTTTCATACTGCTCCTGTACAAACAGCTTAATTTGTTGAACATCAATTCTGTTTGCAGAGAGCAACGGTGTGAAGCAAATATCACTTCGGTATATCACTTCTTTATTGGTGATGACGATACGTGGAACAGAAAACGTTGAGGCCAAGTTTTGAATATATAGCTTAGAAAACACTATTTGGGTTGTTGATGTTCCCATATCGATACCTACGCTTAGCAATTCCTCTTTCATTTTGTCACCCCCTTATAGCTAGTAGAAAAAAGAAAAGAGGCTTAAAGTTACATACATCCCCATCTACCAGGAATATATAACCTTAAGCCTCTTTGCTTATTTCATACTACGTCTTTGTAGTATCATTATTAAATTTTGAAAGAAAAAGTAACAGATGTTCCATTTTCGCTAGAAGCAATTTTCATGCTCCCTTTTAGTTTATCTTTAACATAGCTTGTTACAATAGATAAACCTAGGCTTTCTTGTGAACATTTATCAACCTTGAAACCTTTTCCATTATCCACCACTTCAAGGGTAGCATACTTCCCTTCGACACAAAGGGAAACCCTTACAATTCCCTCCTCACAATCGGAGAAGGCATGCTCGTAGCAATTCTGTAGTAGCTCATTGATAATAAGAGCTATAGCAACTGTACGATTACTATCTATACAAATTTTTTGATTGGCTTCAATGCGTATATCAATCTTCTTACAATTAACAAAGCAACGTTGAATATTCGCTGCGATTAGCTCAATAACCTCAAGCAAATCTACGTTAGCTTCTATTTGTGTAGAAAGCAGTTCATGCGTGGCAGCGATAGCTAATACTCTGCTAACGCTCTCATTCAGACATTTCTTTGCTTCTTCACTCTCACATTGTCTAGATTGAATACGCAGTAAGGAAGCTACGGTTTGCAAATTATTTTTAACACGATGGTGAATCTCACGAATAGCCACGGATTTTGAGATAATTTCAGCTTCTTTATCTTTAATTTCCGTTACGTCATGCAAAATAACGACTAAACGTAAATCACGCTCATCAATCAACAATCTTTTTACCTGAAAGAAATACTTAGCAACATGTACATCTTTCTGGAATTGAGTCAGTTGGGTTTCATCAAATTCTCTCATTACCTCGACAAACAAGGTTTGATCTAGCGAGAGATTATCGTAATGTAAACCCTGTATATCTTCTAAATACCCCAGATTTTTATATTGTCTATCCGCTTTGCTATTCTTGAGTTTTAAAAAACCATCTTTATCAAAGATTAAAATAGCGTCATCTAGCTGATTGATAACGGATTCATTAAAACGGATCATAGCTGTTACGGTAGATGCTATATCTTCGTACTGGGAATCATTTTTCGTTACTTTAAAGTTCGCATTGACGTCTTCGCTTACATCTTTTTCATAGATAAGCACGGCGATGACTTTTCCATCTAAATGAATGGGATATACCGTTTGTCGAACCAATTGGTTCTCTTGGGTTTTTGCAACAAGACCCACTGACATAACCCCAGTCTCTAGCGTCCGGAGTACACCAGGCTCATTTTCTCTTAAAGCAACCTCCCCAACCACTGGACATTGATATAGAGACTGTGCAATCCCATGAGTTTGATGGTAGACAACGATCGCTTCGTTCGTCACTTTCGAAAGGACATCGATAAAAAGATCCCTTCCCTCTTGCAAATCAAATAATTCGTTAGAATGAGCTACTTCAATGATTTTCTGAATTTCAGCATCAGATAAATGAGTATGTTTTTTACACAATTGTGTAATTGTCTCTTTAATCATAGGAAATCACGATTGTGGTAGCGATTTCAATCATAGGACATCGTTTATCCATACTCAATTTACGAATGGTCTGATATGCTTCTTCTTCAGAAAACCCATTTTCTTTCATCAAAATACCTTTTGCCTTCTCAATTGCAATTCGTTCTTCTAGCTTTTGAGAGACTTTTGTATAGTTTTTTTCGAGCTTGCGAAATTCTTTTCCCTTGGCGATGGTTACTTCCACCATCGGAATGAAAGACTTTTCATCAAGGGGTTTTACTAGATAACCCAAAGCACCAATACTAGAAGCCTTTTCGACACTTTCTTTATCACTAAAGGCTGTCAGCAAAACGACGCCACCAGCTAATTGCTCTGAAAGGATTCTTTTTCCCGCTTTTAATCCATCTAGGATAGGCATCTGAATGTCCATAATCACTAGATCAGGCAAATGCTTTTTACATAACTCAATGGCTTCAAAACCGTCTGAAGCTTCCCCTACCACATTGTAGTTCGCTTCTTTTAAAATCTCACGAATATCCATTCTTGTAATAGGCTCATCATCGACTACTACAATTTTTCCATTCATGGGTACCACACCTCATTGTCTAAGCAAAATAAATACTTCCCAAATCTTATTCATCAGCACTTAGATAGCTTTGCAGCTCTTCTATACCGATGTTTTCAGTAGAAGAAATCTCGAAAATTGTCGATGCTCCAGCCGCTAGCAAATATTCTCGGGCTTTTTTCACATCCTCCGCATTTTTGGCAATGTCTACTTTTGTAATGATACCAATAACAGGCTTTGCAAATACAGAGCCAAAAGAAGGTGGAAAATAACAATCTTCATTTGTGCAATCTTGCACAAGGCCAATGACATCCGCATCGACACTTGTCACAAGCAACATTCTATATAAACCTCTATTTTCTATACATTCCCCAGGTGTATCAATGGCTTGATCGAAGGTTTCTATGGCTTGTGTTTTCTTATAGGCGATCACATGTCCGTGAAGTCGCTGGCATAAAGTGGTCTTCCCACATCCTGTATTACCGGTCAGAATAATTTTTTTCATAACTACGTTCTCGTTATCTTCGTAGCTGAAAATCCTAAAATATCCTGCAAGCCAAGCAACACTTCATTTAGCGCGGATTCCACAGAGGATACATCACCTGTAATTACCACTGATCCACTAAAACGATCTACAAAGCCGATTAGCACTCCAGCAGCTTTCGTTGCTATGTCAGCAGCGATAATCGAGGCTTCACTTGGGGTAATGGTCAAAATACCAATTGCATCCTTCGTATCACTACCTAATCCTAGCTTTTTATAAATATCTGCATTCGGATTAGCTATGATATGAGCTAGTGTGACTTGTTTACCTGGTACATACTCCTGTATGACACGTTGTTTCTCATTGTTTTGGCTCATAAATCTCATCCCATCTGCTTTAAAAAACATTAAAAACACATAAAGGCCCCTTAAAAAATACGCATGGCAATTTTTAAGGAGCCTCTTCGCTCTCAACTGAAATTCGTAACACGTCGTTGTGTTAATTTCACTATATTTGAACTTGTAAACGATGTCAATACTTCATTAGACTAATTTCGACAAAATATTCGCTACTGAAACATTTTGTTCAAAATTCCAATAACATCTTCTTCCGTTGGTACACGTGGATTTGTTTTGGTACATCCATCCTTAAGCGCGCCTTCTGCGATCGCATTTCGCATTTCTTCTAGCTGCTTATATTCTATGCCGCAATCCCGCAAATTCGTTGGCATTTTCAATTGTTTTTGCAATTGCTTGATTGCATTAATTAAACTGCGCACTCCACTTCTTGTATTGCTTGCTGGAAGACCCAAGGTTTTAGCAATAGCTGCGTATCTTTTAGCGGTCGCCTGATTTTCTCTCCCACCATATCCTGTTCCACAATTCGCATTGAATTCGATGACATGTGGAAGCAGCAAGGAATTCATGCGACCATGAGGAATGTGGAACTTAGCTCCAGCTACATGGGCAATTCCGTGATTTAGACCCAGTGATGTAACATTAAAGGCCATCCCTGCAAGGCATGAAGCATTGTGCATTTTTTCACGTGCCTCTAAATCATTACCATCCTTGTATGCTCTTACTAAATATTCAAAGACAAGCTTCATCGCCTTTTCCGCAAGAGCATCAGAAATATCATTTGCTTTGGTAGACACAAACGCCTCGATGGCATGCGTCAAAACATCCATTCCCGTATCGGCTGTAATAAAATCAGGAACACTTTTTACCAGCTCTGGGTCTAAAATAGCTTCTTCTGGCGTCATATCATTCGACACTAGAGGATACTTAATATTTTTTTGCTGATCACTAATAACAGAAAATGCGGTTACCTCTGATCCTGTTCCACTTGTTGTCGGAATCGCAATGAAAGGAAGGTCTTTTTGGTTCGACACTTGTTTCGCAAAATATTTCATTGCTTTCGCTGCATCGATAGCTGAGCCTCCTCCTAGTGCAACAATCGTATCCGTTTCAAACTCACTGAGGGCTTTCATTCCACTTACAACAACCTCGATTGGCGGGTCTGGAACGATATCACTAAAAACCATGTGCTTATTACTTTCGTCAATTTGGTCAATGACATGCTGAATCATTCCCGATTGAACCATAAAAGGGTCTGTGACAATAAAAATTCGTTTTTCTTTCAGATCCTGCAGACGATTTAAAGCGCCTTGTCCCATGTAAATATCTGTTTTAAAACTAACCTTATCCATGCTGACACCTCCATTTGGAATAAAAAAAGAGGCTTTTTAGAAGGGAGCATACCCTTTAAAAGCCTCTTTGCTATCTACATAAGTAACACGTCTTTGTGTAACCTGTATTCTGTTTTCTACCAATACTGTACTACTATATTTACCATATAGTCAACTATGTATTGATTGTTATTTTTAAAAACACTATACACGTCTTTGTGTATAAAAACCTTTTACGTCAAAGGTTTGATATGATTCGGCAAGCACTACTTTGTGCCTGTTCAGATTGTCAAGACTTAGCAAAATGTTGATTTATCAATTTGTTCAACAAAGGAAGTAAAAGAGGTGCGAGTACGAAATAAAAAACAAAATTCCCAATTGCATGCATCGTATCATAGGAGACTCCTGCTAGATAATAAGCAAGAAAATAAGATGAACCGTAAAGCGGTATCTGACAAAGAGAGTTAATAAACCCGTAAAGCATTCCTGTAAATCCGGCGTATATGGCCATCACGAACAAGGAAAGCTTTGGAAACACAGGACGTATAAATATGCCGGTTACCACGACAATTACACAGTACGCAACGATCTGCGGGATAATCCAAATCCCGATTCCCAGAACCATATTTGACAAAATCATCACAATTATCGCAAGCAACAAACCATATCGAAGTCCCATGAGAATTGTCATAAGAATGACAAATGTTGTCACGGGCTGTACGTTAGGTATGGACGACAGTGCAATCCGGCCAGCAACAGACAAGGCAGCTAAGATAGCTAGCAGCGTTATGCCTCTTACACTGGATAGGGGTGCTTTGTGTATTTGGTAGTTAGGAGGCATGTAAATCCCACTTAATGACATCGCCATCTTTGACTTTAAGATCCTTGGCTCCTGTAACCGCTGGTGCTCCGTTCACTTCGTATAGCCAATACTTTTTCTCTGCTGGATTTTGCTTCACATTCTCAATTGACGTGATAAATCCATTATCGTCTTCCACTTTAAAATTGGTTTTCATCAACTCATACAAGGTTTGATCCCCTTTGAATTGAATTGTTTTTTCAGCAATTTTGGTTTTGCCCTGATCGCTTGAAACTTCCACAACGATCTTGTTTTCAACCTTTTCTTCTGCTGCTGTGTTTTGTGCTGCATCATTATTTGAACAACCCACTACACTTACCATCGCAAGTGCAATAAGTAAGGCGATTTGACAAACTCTTCTTACCATATTCGCTCCTTTCTCCATTAAAAAAGTCTAGTGAGGCGGGAACATCACTAGACATGGACTAACCACTTTCGCCTCGAAATGGTTAGCCTTTCAGTAGTTTTTAGGCAAAAGACCTGACTTAAGACCGGAAAACAGTCTATCACAGTGGCGGGACCGCGTTGGATTTGCACCAAACTTCCATTGCCTAAAACTATTATTATTTACGTTAATGAGGTGTGACCCATTTGAAAATATTATAGCATAAGAAATGGACTTGACAATCATACTGTTGTGACAAAATATAGTTGTATTCTTCCATATTTTAAGACAGTTGACGTAAAATTCCCCGAGCAATATGAACGCCGCATGCTCCTGCTTGCGCAAGCCCTCGCGTTAACCCTGCTCCATCACCGCCTGCATATAAACCAATAATTTCTGTTTCAAAATGGGGATTCAAATATGGACGTGCTGAATAGAATTTCGCTTCTACTCCATAAAACATCGTGTGTTCACTTGCAATGCCCGGCGTAACATGATCGAGTGCCTCCACCATTTCAATTAAGCTTTTCATTGTATTATATGGTAATACTAAGCCGAGATCACCTGGTACGGCTTCTTTTAACGTTGGCTCAATAAATCCCTCTTTCAGTCGTTTTTCTGTAGATCGCCGACCACGTTTTATATCGCCAAAGCGCTGTACAATCACGGAGCCGTTAGAAAGATCATTCGCTCGCCTTGACACCTCTTTAGCGTATTCGTTTGGCTTATCAAATGGTTCTGTAAAGACATGAGACACAAGCAGAGCAAAGTTCGTGTTAGGGGACCCCAGCTTCTCATCCTTGTATGCATGCCCGTTAGCCGCCATCACGCCGCTGTGATTTTCTACAACTACATGACCGCTTGGGTTGGAACAAAAGCTTCGCACAATTTGATCCGTAGAAGATTTGAACAAGAACTTCCCTTCATATAGATGCTTATTGATTTCTTCCATGACTACATTGGTCGTTTCTACACGAACCCCCACATCTACTTGATTGTTACTCAATCGCAGACCCTGTTTTTTCAAAATCTCGCCGAACCATTGCGAGCCGTCTCGGCCAGGAGCAATAACGATTTTGTTCGCTCGGTACTCCTGACCCTTTTTACAGGTAATTCCGCGAATTTCTTTACCATTTTCCGTTTTCTCAACAATGATATCTTCCACTTCCTGCTTAAACATCATTGTGATTTTTGGTTCTAGCTCTTCGCAGATACTTTTCAAAATCTCTAAGTTTTGTTCCGTACCTAAATGGCGGACATTTGCACGCAGTAGTTTCAGTCCAACGGCTTGCCCCTTACGTTCTATATCACGGACTGCCTCCGTAGTTGGATCGGTTATATTGGAGGTTGCTCCGTGTTTTAAATTAATATCATCAACATATTTAATCAGTTCAAGCACTTCAGAAGGTGCTAAATAATCGGTCATCCAGCCACCGAATTCTGTCGTGATGTTAAATTTTCCATCTGAATAAGCTCCTGCTCCACCAAATCCGTTGGTAATTGAGCAGGCTGGCAAGCAACCACTAAAATCCTTTCGACCTGCTGGAGGCGGACATTTACTGATTTTTTTCTCAAGGATGGGACAGCGACGCGAGTAAATATTATGTCCTTTCTCAATCAACAGGATCTGTAAATCAGGTTTTTTATGGATTAATTCATATGCCGTAAAAATTCCTGCTGGACCAGCTCCGACAATGATAACATCATAATTCATAGATGTTGCCCCCTTGAAAATGTTAGGAAATTACAAGCCTTATTGATTATAACATTGCTTCTTAAATAATCAAGAAATAATCCGAACATTTTTATATAATATTTATTTTTTGTTCGTATTATTGATTTGTAATTGTTGTTGAGAAAAAATATAATTAAACGATATTTCCTTCTTAATCCTTTCATTTCTAGATTGATATATAAGACAGAAAATTAGTACAATGATTAAAAAGACGAAAAAGGAGAGAACCTACTCGTGCATGCTGAACCAATTCTTACTTTAAACAAGGTAAGCTGGAAACGCGGTGATACACCTATTCTTAAAGAAATAAGCTGGAACATTCATTCTCAAGAGCATTGGTGTCTACTCGGTCTAAATGGATCAGGTAAATCAACCATCCTACAGCTTCTAAACGGTTATATTTGGCCTACTTCTGGAGAAATTGAGGTTCTTGGGAAAAAATTCGGTACCTATGACTTGCGACAGTTACGCAAAGAAATCGGCCTTGTCAGTAGTTCTCTGCAACAACAGCTTCGAGGCGGCGATACCGCGCTAGATATTGTATTATCTGGTAAACACGCTTCTTTAAGCCTTTACGAGCCAAAGATTCAAGAAGAGATAGAGCAGGCAAAAGCTCTATTAGAACAATTTGGTTGCACTCATTTAGAGCATCGTCCCTATCAGGTTTTGTCACAAGGGGAACGTCAGCGTATTTTATTAGCCCGTGCCCTAATGGCATCCCCACGATTGTTGATTTTAGATGAGCCTACAACGGGTCTTGATTTTATAGCTCGTGAACAATTATTACTGTACGTTGAAACAATGGCGAAACAGCCTAATTCTCCCACCATTATCTACGTCACCCATCATATAGAAGAAATTTTGCCTTGCTTTACTCATACGCTCTTACTCAAGGATGGCAGCATTTTTGATTCTGGTCAGACACAAGACATGCTTGTTCCAGAGCTTTTATCCCGTTTCTTTGGGATCGAGATTCAGCTTGAACACGTTATGGGCCGACATTGGTTGTTTTGTAAAGAACCTGTCGGCTAGCGTCCTTGATGAGTTGTATCTATTCAAATAGAAAATTTTATAGAAAAAAAGAAAAAGATATCCATATAAGTAAGCAGATTTATAATAGAATTACAAAAACAAAGGATTGATTTTATGATGTGTAGGAATTAAAACAAAACGTAAACAAAGAGACTGAATGTAAGAAGATCCTCAAGCAGCTATATCGAAAATATTATATAGCTGAGAATTCGGAGTGGGTCGATGAGATTTTACATCTGATTCTTTAAGCATATTCCATATAGGGCAGCTATTTGCTGCTCTTTTTTGCATTGGGAGAAAGAGAATTCTTTTTACTTGGCTTGTTTTTTCTAAAAAATTTTTTTGATTGCTGGTTAAATGATCCTCCTCCATCAAAGAATAACTATTGATGTGGAAAAAAGCATTGAACCACAGGGTGAAGCTTGTTACAATGAGTCCTTGTAACAACTTCATACACTCTTCGCGGTTCGAGATCTCCCGCGTTATCAAAACTAGGAGGATACATGTTTAATTTATGGTTTGGGATCGGCTTTGTGCTGGTCAATTTTGTCTTATTCTTATTATGCTATCGTTTTTTTGGCAAAGTAGGCTTGTATGCTTGGATTGGATTTGCTACCGTGCTGGCCAACATTCAAGTAGTGAAAATCGTTGAGCTGTTTGGTTTTGCCATGACGCTTGGAAATACGATGTATGCAACCATCTATCTATGCAGTGACCTGCTCAATGAAAAATATGGGCAAGAGCAAGCGAAAAAAGCTGTCTGGTTTGGCTTCTTCACGCTAATTACCACAACCATTATCATGAAGATGGCCCTTACATTTGTACCTCATCCTGATGAGCTGGCGAAGCAGGATGCCTTAGCCATGATTTTTGGCTTTATGCCTAGATTGGTAGTTGCTAGTTTAACGTCATATTTTATTAGTCAGTTTTTAGATGTCCGTATTTATACTTTCTTAAAGAAGGTATGTCCGAAACCAAATCAATTATGGATTCGAAATAACGGAAGCACTTTAATTAGCCAATTAGTTGATACCGTACTCTTCTGCACCATTGCTTTTTTAGGGGTACTGCCTATGGATACTTGGTTTGACATTTTACTCACAACCTATCTGATTAAATTCGTGGTTTCGGCTGCTTCTACACCGATTTTATATATTGCACGTAACTTTACGTTTACCAAAGAAAGCTAAGTATTCATTACTAGCTATCCTCTGAAAATCAAAAGTCCGTTTGTACATGAAAATTCGTGTGGCAAGCGGACTTTTGATTTAACCAATGAAATGTTATAATTTTCTGATAAGAGGAGGCAGTATTAGTATGCTTGGCTTTTATAACCGTTTATCTTCAGAAGTATATGATTTGGATAAACCAATTGGACATTCATTTGGTGATGTAGAATTTTATAAACAACGATTACTCCTATATAAAGGAAAAATCCTTGAACCTGCTGTAGGTACAGGTCGGATACTTATTCCACTCTTGGAAAGTGGTTTACAGGTAGAAGGATATGACAGCTCCCCAGAAATGCTTCGAATCTGCCAGAATAACTGCCAAAAAAAGGGGGTTTCTCCAGCCCTGATTGAAGCAACGATGGAAACTTATTTATCACCTACCCTGTATCAGGCCATTATCATACCTGCTGGAACATTTTTACTGATTCATGAGAGAGAAGCATCCATCAAAGCCTTACAAAATTTTTATCACAGTCTGGAAAACGGCGGAAAATTAATCATTGATCTATTTTTACAAAAAGAGTTCAGCTTTGGTACAACCTCAACAAGAACATGGACATGTGATAACGCTGATGTGATCACATATCAAGATACTTTAGTTGAAGTAGATTATATTAATCAATATAGTATTTCTTACGGCAGATATGAAAAATGGCGTAATGGAACTCTAGTTGAAACTGAGTTAGAACGTTTTCCCCTACGTTGGTACGGCGTAGAGGAATTTAGAATGATTCTTGAAAAAATTGGATTTCAGCAGATTATCATTTCCGCTGATTATCAGTTCCAGGCATATCCAACCAACACAACAAAAATCATTACCTTTGAAGCGATTGCTAACAAGACGGGAAAAGCTGACAAGAATGACAAAACTGGTGAGTGAAGCTAGGCTGAATAAACACAAGCATTACGTGCAGGATTTATTCGCGGCCCTATGAACGGAAGGGTGGTTCTAAGGTTTATTAAAGTAGATAAATATTCGTTGTGTTCCTATTTCATTGCTTTGGGTATAGTCGTTTATTTTGATCGTTTACTACGAAACTCGTTCGATAGCATTTATATTCTCTTGCTTATCGAATTAGCTCTGTTATATGTATTATTTCAATTAGCGGATGCATTCATCGCCCCGTTGATTCAAAAAATTTGTACTAGATATCATATTCATGTGCTAGTGATTTATATCGTTTATTTTCTGTTTTTCACATTTGCTATCAGCTATGACATGTAACATTTCGTTATTAGGAAAGCGACCGTTCGAATCCTCCATATCGGACGGTTCTTTGCCTTTACCGTTTCGGCCAGAGGATATGAATCGACCTCATATTTTTCACAATTGATACTATCCTTTTTGTGTAATCCGTATCCTGAATGATCGTTGTATATCCAAGCAACCAAACTATGATAATAACTAAAAAACCCCACTTCTTCATCCACAGCTTCCCCTTTCATCCTATAGGATAGGGACCACTGTTTAAAAAATAAGCAGGGTAAATCTAAAATAATTCTTAATTAATTCGGTTAGTCTTTAAAATCTTGGGTCTTTTGATGAAAATTCTGCGGTAAACGCACTTTAAAACATGTTTGGATCACATTACTTTCCACAGAAATAACACCATGATGCTGCTCTACAAGATTCTTCGCAATGAATAACCCCAGACCTGTGCTTCCTCCCTGATGAGTTCGTGCCTGGTCACCTGTATAGAACATTTCAAAAATGTGCGGCAGCTCTTCTGGAGGAATGCAATTTCCATAATTGACTATCTCTACTACCACATCCTCGACATCCAGATAACAACTAATATCTACAAACTGACCATCATTTCCATAACGAATGGCATTGGTCAAGAGATTTTCAAACACCCGCGCCAGCAGTTCCCCATCTCCCAAAATATTTAGCTGAGGCGTTACGTTCAGTCTTGCTACCAGTTGGTTTTTCTCAAAGGCAGGGTATAGTTCTTCTTTTAATTGCACGAGCAGTTCACTTAAATCGATTGGCTTCTTCTCAATGGGAAGCATTCCATAATTCATTCTCGTGATTTCAAATAATTCATCGATCAGCTTTTCTAAACGTTGAGACTTGGTAAAAGCAACGGCCATATAATGCCTGACTTGTTCTGGGGTCAAATGATCATCTTGTAGAATGAAATCTAAATACCCTATAACAGAAGTCAGCGGGGTGCGCAAATCATGGGCTAAATTCAATACTAGCTGGTCCTTGCTATTTTCTGCGAAATCTCCTCTTTCGACCGCTTTTTGCAACTTCTCACTCGCCAAATTAATATCTTTTGCAATATCGCCAAACTCATCATTCGAGGGAATATGAACCCTATTTGTGAAATTACCATTGGCAAGATGATGAATGCCATTGGAGATCTGTTGAAAGTAAGTGGCATAAGGCTTGGTCAGAAGAAAGAAAAACAAAATAGCAAGAGGGATAAAAATAAGCAGAAAAAAGTTGATATCCCCTATATCTCTGATGAAATAGCGAATCGTAGTTAGTGGGTTTTCGAACTTGACCTGAAAACGATAGTAAAGCTGAAGAGCTTTATAGAGTATGTAGGTAATCGTACCAGACAAGAGCATACTTAGACCTAATAACAGAATCATTTTAGAACGAAAGCTTCGTATCACTTTATCCATTGAACGAATATCCTACTCCCCAGACGGTTTTTATAAGTTTGTTTCGGTTTTTATCTTCTCCAAGTTTTTTCCGTAAGGTACGAATATGGACCATGACGGTATTCCCTCCCTCAAAGTATGCCTCGCCCCATACCTGTTGAAAAATATTTTCGGCACTATACACCTTCTTGGGATGACGAGCTAGCAAATACAAAATATCAAATTCCTTTGGCGTTAGCTCAATGGTTTTGCCGTAAAGGCTGACGGTTCGTTCCTCCGGATAAATGACTAAGCCCCCCGCCTCCACAACAGGTTTGTTCGCCGCTGCCAGTTGATTTAACTGCATGGAGCGCCTAAGCTGAGCATTTATTCGAGCAACCAGTTCCATAGGGTTAAATGGTTTGGTCATATAATCATCTGCACCCATTACTAATCCTGAGATTTTATCTAAGTCGGAATTTTTTGCACTTAAGAAAATAATCGGCATTGGATATTGTTCTCGAATAATTCTGGTTACTTCATACCCATTCAGCTTTGGCATCATAATATCCAAAATCGCCAGATCTATAGAATGGTTCTGAACCGCATGAATTGCTTCTTGCCCATCAGACACTTTAATGTAATGGTATCCCTCTTTTTTTACATGTAACGCTATCAGCTCTGCAATCTCCGCTTCATCATCAGCTATCAAAATAGTGATACGCTTCATTGTATCCACCCTCTACATAAAGTTAAAAACACTGTCATTATAGCAGGTTTCCCCTCATCAATGCTGCCTAGCTTATAGGAGCAAAAAGAGACTGAATGGGATATACCCAATCAGTCTATCATTCATTATTTTATACGACTAACGAAGCCGAATCAAAGGGATCATTCGGAAAAAATTTCGCGCCGAAATCAAATATAACCTATAACCACTCAGCCAATGCAGCTTTTAAAGCCTGCACATCTTCTATTCTTGTCAAACCAGTCGCTTTATCCACGATAGACGTATAGATATGGGGAATCACTTCTCTAGCACCATTTTCGATACAAACGCGCACCGTTTCTGCCATATTTTGAATCGTAATTCCGCCTGTAGGCTCAAAAATCGTAATACCTGCTTCCACAGCAGCCTTTACCATGGCAGTTAGCTCGTCTAATCGGTTATTCAATGGATAAAATTTGACAGAAGGGATACCCATGTCCGCGATTAATGCCGCCGCCGCTTCACATGAGATGGCTTCCTCATGCCTCTGACTCTTTGGCCCTGTGGTTACATACACCTTCCCTACGGTTCCGCTTGGGGTAATCACCGCATTGACAATGGTATTTGCCCCACCTTCAGCCTCCAATAGTCCAATCGTGTAGCCGGCTGCTGGAAATACTTGATTCACGTGCGGTGGGATCGTTTGCTTGGCTACCTCAGCTACTTTTTTCCACTGAGTGGGGTCAGCCGCTCCTAAGCCTACTGACACTGGAATCCTTGCTTTTTGATACTCCCTTACCTTTTCAACTGCCAATTCCACACTTGAAAATGACTTGACCATAAGACCAATTAATACCTGTCCATTCAATATTTCCATGATATCCTTTGCATTCTCAGGGTCTCTGGCTAATAAATTGACGCGTACTTTTACATGGCTACTCATCATTTTCCTCCTCTTATGCTTGCTAGTATCTCACGTAAACGCTGAGCAATCAGATTTTCTTGTTGGGGAAGCAAGGGTCTCGGGTCAATATAGATGATTCCTACATTGGCATAATGATCCCTTGTATAAATAGAGGGATTCCCTTCTTTCAATTTTTGCGCTAGCTCGATAGCCGTCATACCAGCTATGGCTGGATCAATCGTTAGTTGTGCCCGGTAAATTTCGCGTCCAGCCTCATCCTGAACAATGCGTCCTGTGATTCCTGACAAATCCTTTATTTGCTCCAAGAATGATTGCATGCGCCCCTTTTGCTCCTCACCCGTATCACGCTTATTGGCGTAGCGCTCCAGTGCCACTGTTAAACCAATCAACGCTTCCTTCCCGACCTTCATTGCACGACCTATACCTTTGTACTGAGCATGGCACGCTTCAATTAAGTGCTGTTTGCCACAAATAAGACCCGAGGTTGGTCCCTCGATGGCTTTACCACCACTATAAATAACCAAGTCTGCTCCCATTTGAACATACTTGCGCAAATCTTCTTCAGCCGCTGCATCCACAACCACAGGGAGCTGATGACGATGCCCGATCTTTAGCATGGTCTGAAGAGATTGCATCCCCTTCTGTACGGCATGGTGGGATTTGATATAAAAGAGCCCAACCGTTTTCTCGCTAATCGCACCCTCTATATGCTCGGCCTCCACAAAATTGGCATGACCTACCTCAATTGCTTGTGCTCCTCCCAAAGCCATCATTTGTGGGACAGCTCCACCAAAATGTACAGAATGCCCCTTCTGTATAATCACTTCATTCGGAACACCTTGTAAAAATGGAATTTTCTCCAGTTTCGAAAGATTGCTTCCTGCAATAATGGCCGCAGTAGCAATTGCTATTCCTGCCGAGGCTCCAAGTGTTGGACAGCCTCCTTCTGCACCGGTTGCTTTTGCGATACGTTTCCCAACCCAAGTTAACAGCTCCTGCATATCCACATAATCCATCGAAGCTTCTGAAATAGCACGAGCCACTTCGGTATGAACAGCACTTGCACCTAGCGCCGTCATCTTTCCACTCGCATTAATGACGGCTTGAAGACCTAGCTGTTGATAGATTGACATGTTTTTCTCAGCCTTTCTGTTTCTAGCGTATGTGTAAAAAGATACAGTAACCTAAGTGCACGCAAGACAGATTTCAAAAAGCACCTCTTTTATGCTGGAATCGGAAAAATTCCTCCCATAATCATAGCTCCAATGATTGCCCCTCCTGCAATGGACTTTTTAAACGCATAGAACAGAGCCGCACCAACTGTCGCACCAATGCCCACTGGTATCGAGGCCATAATCGCTGTGATAACAATTAAGGGTCCTAAATACCGACCAGCAGCATTTCCCGCCCCCATCATGACATCTGCCCCAAAGGTTGAGGTAGAACCAGCTACCGTATAGCGCCGAATGAAAATAATAATGATCCCAATCAATAAACCTAGACCGGCACCTACTAGCAACGCGAGCGGAAACGATTCTATAGGAGCCACGATTCCGGCTCCTAGCAACAGGGCAGGTACTCCAATCCCGATTCCCGTTTGTAGAGCACCGCCGATATCCAAAATCCCTACTAGGGGGCCTTCTAAGACACGGGCAAACAAGAAGCTAGCGCCAAATGCCGCTGCAGCACCATAGCTTCCGCCTTTGATCCCTGCCTCTAACATCGCTACAATAGCAATATCATTAAATGCCCCTACATGATGCACATAATACATATGTGTACCAGCAAAAATCCCCGAGCATAAGCAAGCGACAAAGATAGGAAAAGCCCATTCAGACATCCAAAAGCCTTGTTTTTCTAACGATTGGTCCATATCATTTCACCTCTGATCCAAATAATTTGTGTAAATCAATGAGCCATTGGGGAATATCCACCTGAATACTATGCAGAAACGCTACATCGAAACCACGGAAGAAACCACTTAATGTGTATAAAAGCACTACTGCAAACACCAAGGTTTTCGTAATACGGTTCCAGCCGCTATCGTCCACACCTTTACCGATGAGAATACCAAGAACAATACCAGGGACAGCATTCCCCATGATTAAGTGAGCCAATCCACCTAGTACCGTCCCCCATAAACCAGTACGCTTACCAGCATCCATCGCAGCCATCCAGAAAACGATTGGCATGATTGGGTTAATCAGCCAGTTTGCAGCCGGGACCAATACCTTGGTTGCTACTAACTGCATGGAAGATGGTATGGACGAGGCGGTAGAATTTAATAAAGTCACCACGACAACCCCTACAAGCGCTCCTACAAATGCCATTTTTTTCGGATCATGTAACGTTTCAGAAACATTCCGATTTTTCCATAACAGACCAGCCGCTGCCCAGTTTGGGATAATCCGATGATCAACGTCCTGAGTCAACGCACCTGCACCTACAACAGACGCCCATGCATTAAATAAAAATCCCAAACCGAATGAAAAGTGAGATATTGGATCTCCTTCACATGCATTTAATTCACCAAAGGTACGAAAAGCACCCATCCCTTGCACATTGGGAGCGTGAAACATACGAGCTGCACCTGCTCCAACTCCAAACCCAACGAGTGCACCAATAATGATTGATTTCACAATAATGACCAAGGTGATCCCCATCCGCTACTCCCTCTTTTCTGTGCTTACGTGTTAGGATTCTTCGCTAGATTTATTTGCCTGCTAGAAGTTGATTGTATTTCTTCCGTAAACGGTATTTTGGAAAGCTCAATTACACGTAAACGGACCAAAATACGCACTTCAATCGTGTATTTCGTTCTAGTACGCGGAAACAAAATCCCTAGAAAGCGCTCTTTATAGGAAAATTGCGTTGCCTTCAAAACCTCAACATCCATCGGTTCAATTCGTAAAATGAGATCAGGAATTTCGCGAGCCATCTTGCTTTTAATTTGACTAAACACAAATTGAAAGGCAGCTTCTTTAGAATCACCGCTTCCGCTTAACGTCAACGTGTAATCAAGCTCTTTATACATTCCCTGCTTCCTCCTATCCTTTCATTTTTTTAAACTCTTCTGTCATCCGTCTCCCCAATTCCTCCGTATCCATAAACCCAAAGCCAATCACTTTTTTCCCTTCACGCAAGGCCGTAATGCCAGCATCTATGGAGCGTAAGCCAAATTCAATCTCATAGCCATATTTCGTTTTAGCTGTAACAGCGCCAGCTCCACCGCTTCCACAAAAAGATAGTCCAAAATCGGCATGCTCCTTATGCATGTAATCTCCGACCTTCATATCTGCTCCGACTCCCGGAATAAGGATAGGTAACCCTCCAGCCGCTTTAATCCCTTTCGCAATATTCTGTCCTTTCCCCAGACGATCTCCAATAACCACCTTAATTTCACCCATTACAATTCCCTCCTAATTCGTCTCTTCTAATAAAGCCTTTGCTGTTTCTAAATGAACTTGCAGCAAAAAGATTTCAATTGGTTCGACCGAAAAACCATATTGCACCCCATAAGCACCCAAAACCTTTTGCGAGATTTGCTGTAACCTTACATCTCCTTCTTCCATTAAAGATAAATCCATTGCAGCTAGTCTCTCCTTATTTTGCACTCGTCTCATAAAGGCCAGCAGGTGAACTCCCATCGCAATCCAGCGTTCCTTGTTAATCGTCAGCGGAATCTGGCTCGTCAACTCCTGTATGTCTTCAAGCAGCTTGGTTAGCTCAGACGCTTCTGTATCTTGGATGGGAGATAATTTAGCTACTTCCTCCACGATGCTTATCTTCATACGCATTTCAATACCTTTCCTGATTTAATAGTGAGCTCTGGCTGCAAATAACTTGATGTGGTGAGGGTAGCTTGCTTTGAATCAGTTAGTTCCAAAGGCCCTTTTTTCATTCTCAACAGGCTAATATCAGCTCGTGTCCCTTCTGTTAAGGTGCCGATTTCATGCTCTTTTCGTAAAATCCTAGCTGGATTACATGTGCTCATCTCTACCACTTCATCGAGAGAAACACCTAACGCTAGTAATTTGTTCATTGTCATTGCTAAGCTGTGTACAGGCCCATCTATGTTCTGCCGATAAATGTCTGTACTAATGGTGTATGGCTTAATCCCGCATTCCAGCGCACGTCTCATCGTGGCAAAGCTAAAGCTAGAGGTACCATGACCGACATCAAAGATTACACCGCGCTTCAATGCCCGTTCTGCTTCAGGAAGCAAGCTACCCTCCTCTGTAAAAATACCGCCTTTTTTCCCATGAAACGCATGTGTAACAACATCCCCAGCTTCTAGTAATTCCAATACTTCATGTAGAGCTGGAGGTGCATTTCCTATGTGAACCATCACTGGTACCTCTAGTTCTCTTGCCACCTGTTTAGCTACATACAGGGGCTTACTTCCGTTTTCTTGTACCACAGAAGCGCTCATTCTTGCTTTAATACCACGGATACGCGAATCACTTTTCATTAGATGAGCTGTTTCTACTGGTGCCAATTGAGATAAATCAGCTAACTCTGAAAGCCCTCCACAGAGCCCTAATCGTGAAATATTGATCCAAGCAAGTACTTCCGTCTCACTGCTCGTAACAGCTTTTTCCAGAAAAATAGGATAGCTTTCCACGCCGGCACTCCCAGCATCCACCACTGTTGTCACACCCTGCTGTACACCAATCCGATCAGTTTGAATGCCCAGCGGTGTATAATCTGTGAATATATGCACATGCAAGTCTATTAATCCAGGCGTCACTATCAATTCTTTCGCATCAATCACCATTTTAGAGGTTGGAAGAGGCATACGATCATCTGCTTCCCAAACCCTTTGAATTATGTCCTCTCGAATCCCAATATGAAAGCGACCGTTTCGGCTGTTAGCTGGATCTATCACAAGACCATTACAAAGAAGTACATCGTAGTCCATTTTTATTTTAGCCCCTCTCTTCAGTGAAATATCGCATGATGGCAGTAAGCTCGCTGGTTGGCACTGTAAGACGCTCCTGCTCAAAAAATTGGATTAACTCCTGACGATAGGCCTTCATGTGACGAGATTCTTGTAATCCGCTTGTCTCATAGTTTAGATAAGAACTGCCATGCGACAGGCGATTCACCATTAGCAGAACGTGTAGAAGCAAGCCTTGCTGCCTCTTTTCAGGTAACAGATCAGCAAATCGACTCGTTAATTTCATTCCAATCTCAAAACCTTGCAGGATAATGTCCTGTGTCATATGTTCCATTTCCTGAGCCATGGCAGATGAAATATTCTTCACAAGCAGACTAGAATTTGTTCGCTCTCTGCTTGGGAACGGATCATTACAGGAATCTACTGCACTTGATAGTTGCTTAGCTGTATGTGACTTCTCTTTTATTGCCTGCCATTCTCCTGCTTGGGAGGCTTCCTCCAGTTGCTTTGCTTTTACCACGTTTAAAACAGATTGTAGCTTTTCTCGATCCTGTTTTGTGGGCAGAGCATTTATTTGCACAACAGGTACTTTCGCCTGTAGAGGGATTACACTAACGATAAGGTCAACAGAGCGGCTTTGTAGAAAGCTATCAACCTCCAAGCTAGAGCATAGGCCTACCACTTGTAATGTTTTGATTTCTTTTTCTAAATGGGTCTGTAGAAATCTTGCTACTCCTCGTCCCGTTCCACAAACAATTAAGGTCCGCACTTGCCTATGACCTGCCAATCTTTCTTGAGCAGCCTGAAAATGAAGGACAATGTAAGCGATATCAGAATTAGAAAGTAGAATCTGATACTTTGCAAACTTTTCTAAGCAAATTTGCTTCAATACTGTAAACAAAGAAGGATATGTCCGGATGATATCATCAGTCAGTGGATTCGGATCCAAAACACCATTTCTGTATTTCACAATTCGATCTGACAGATGCGCAAATAAATGCTCCATTAAGCCTGGATCTTCTCGAAATCTAATCCCATATTTGTCGGTTACTGCTTGAATAAGTTCATCAGTCAGTGCATAAATCTCTGCTTGCTCGTAGGAATCGACCGTATACTCATAGGCATGCGGGTCCACGATCATCCCGATGGTCGGCATACAAATAAAGGCTATTTCCTTCTCAGTGATCGGAAGCGACAGTTGTTCAGACAAGACTTGCAGTTCATTTTGGAAATAGGCAAAAATAGAAAACTGATGAATAGCTGAAATCTCTAACGTATCTAGCTGGTTGCTATATCCGCTACGCAAGCGTTGCACGACTATCCCCATCCGTATCAATAGGCTTATAAGAACTCGGTCTGACAAATGAATCCGTAGTTCTTTCCCTATACGAAGAACGACACGGTTTAATGCTTCTTTTAATCGGTATGCCTCCTCTTCTCTTATTTTCAATCTCTGAAAAATTGGCATGATGAGCGCCATGCTATCCTGTTCTTGTGAAATGCTCTGTACTAGCTGAAACATTTGAGCACCGTCAAGTAAATCCAGCATTAATTGCTCTAGTGCTAGCCTACGCTGAAGTTCAGTACCAACAATTCGTAAGCCAACACGTAGCTTTCGTTCAAGATGTAATTGCCAATAGCTACAGAAGCGCTCTACCTTTTCAAGGTCTGATATGATCGTATTGCGACTTACCAATAAGCTCTCAGTAAAATCCTTGATCCGCAAATATCGGACTTCACATAATAGCTCCAAGGCGATATAGCGAGCTCTTTCGTTTTGATGTAAAAAAATTTCATTTGCCCTGTGATTTTGTAACCAGTCTATTATTTGATTTTTGATCTGTCCCTCACATTCCAGCCAGATTCCCTTATTGGGTTGAGATAGCAAAGGAATATGTCGTTCTTTCAGCCAAGCGCGGATATGCTCTAAATCATATTTGACGGTTCGTTCACTAACTTGAAAGACTTGCGCTACTTCTTTTATTCGGAGTGGTTCTGGTGCTAGCACCAATGTTTTAATAATTTCACGCGATCGCGAAGACAGCATGCCTTCCTCTCCTTCCCGTCTCACCAATGTTGTAAGCGCATCCATCACTTGTTGATTTCATTATAAGTCTGTCTCCTCTTTTCTTAAAGTTCGATTCCTTTCCCTATCAGATGGTGCAAAATTCGATACTTCATAGACGAAACGATAAACGATTTGAACTTGCTGTATTTATAAAAATATCAATAAATAGCAAAATACATTACAAAAAATTATTATTCATTAACAAAATATTTTTTTGCAATTTCAGATTAAAAAAAGTATTGAAAAAAATCCACAAACAGGAAATAATAGGAATATAGTTGATATAAATATTAAAAAGGAGGCTGAAAAATGAAAAGATTTTTCTCATGGCTATCTACGCTTCTCGTTTTGGTAGCAATGCTTGTACCCAACACATCCTTTGCCGAGAACAGGAGCAACTCCTCAACCTCAGATTCAAAGACGGCTGCTTCTCCGTATAACAAACGGATTGTAGCGTATTATCCAGAATGGGGGATTTATGCAGGACACAACAATTATACGCCTGCGAAAATTCCCTGGAGTAAAATTACCCATCTCAACTATGCATTCGCAGACATTAACATGACAACGGGAACCATCGATTATTTTGACAAATATGCAGCGACAGAGGCCTTAATGGATGGAGCAACATGGGGTTCTCCTGATGCAGGTACTCTAGGTTCTATTCGCAAGCATAAGAAGCAATATCCACATGTTAAAACGATGATTTCCATCGGTGGCTGGTCTAGGTCTGCCGGATTCCATGACGTTGCCAAAACGCCAGAGGCAAGAGCCAAATTTTCCAAAAGTGTGGTCGATTTTATTCGTCAATGGCAATTCGATGGAGCAGATATCGACTGGGAATACCCCGGCTTTAAACGCGACCCTGATAAAGTAGACAATCCTAATGATCTTGGTACACCAAAAGCAGATGATACCGAAAAAGAAACCTTTACTCTCCTTTTAAAAGATCTTAGGGAAGCGCTTACTAAAGCTGGACAAGAAGATGGAAAATACTACGAGCTGACAGCAGCAGTAGGTTGCGGATTAGACAAAATCGCCAAGACCGAGCCTGATAAATATGCCCAATACCTCGATTTCATCAATGTCATGACCTATGACATCCACGGCGCGTGGGAAAATAAAACAGGTCATCACTCCCCTCTTTTCCCAAATCCGAAAGAACCCTATGAAGAATTCGTCAAAGTGAATTACAATACGGCTCAAGCAATGAAAAACTTCGAAAAATTTGGTATCTCAAAGGACAAGCTAATTGTCGGCTCTCCTTTCTACTCCCGTGGATGGGGACAGGTGAAAAATGATGGTCCAATTCCTGAACTGCCTGGTTTGTTTGCTTCCACTGTTCCTGAAAGTGTAAAGGGAATTTGGGATGGTGGTCGAAACGCAGGCAACAATCCTTACTACCATATCAAAGAGGTGCTAGAAAAAGATCCTGCCTTTAAAAAGTATTACGACCCTGTTGCCAAAGCTCCTTATCTTTACAGCGAAAGCAAACAACAAATGTTTACTTATGAGGATCCAACTTCCCTACAAGAAAAGGTGAATTTTGTTAACCAAAATGGATATGGCGGAATCATTGTCTGGGAAGTGACAGGGGATCCAAAAGAGGAATTAATTCGTGTCATCGCAAATGGCTTCAAATCTGGCACCACCCCTACAGAATATGGAGCTATTTCCTTAGAGGTTGCCAAGCAGTCCTACTCCTTCACACCTGAAATTACCTTTAATGGCGCTACCTATAACGTTGCTTTTGGGCAGAAAAAGCTAGTGGAGCAAGTGCCAACAGGTACTTACGCGATCACGGCAAAACCATATGAGGATACCACCTACAAATACTCTCCAATCGTTAAACCAGCTACCGTTCATATTGCCAAAGGGCAGACACATCCCGTCACAATCGAATACAAACAGGAGCCTAAAGGCCCTACCGATCCTGATCCAAGCAAAGTTCAAGCTAAGGTGGATTTTCAGATAACCTCACAGTGGGATAATGGGTACAATTTTAACCTAGTAATAACCAACACAGGGAAAACACCTATTATAAATTGGACCTTACAATTTGACTATACAGGTCAGCTCACTTCTGTTTGGGATGCCACACTCACACCAGGTCAAAACAACTACACGGTTAAGCCTCCAAGCTGGGCAACGGAAATTGCCCCCGGGAAATCCTATACAATCGGCGGCGCTGGTTCCGGGAAAGCCTCTGTTCCTACCAACTACAAAATAAATGGTTCACCAATTACAGGAACCTCATAGTATCTTCTTAAAAACTTATGAAAGAACCTCAGTAGTAAACAGCATGATTGAAATACGATTTACATTCGGTTTACTACTAACACTGATTAATATTTGTCCACAATAAAAAGAAGAGCCTGCGCTGTTCGTTTGCAGGCTCTTCTTTTTGCCGATCAAAAAACCTCCCGTCCACTTTAAAGGCAATTGGGAGGTATCGTTGACGATAACTGATTAAGAAATTATATGTAAGACCTCGTAAATGACATTGAAAAAATCCATTCATGATGATAGAATGGAAGATGCCTCTGTAATTCACTTTTAACAATCACAATTATCTACTTAGATTTTATCATGTGAAGATTCAATTGTCAATCCCCTTCTGCACATTTAATTCAAGTAAAAGGAGTGACTTATCTCGTTATGACAGATCAAAATTGGAAACAAGAGCAAATACGTGTTAATCAAGTCATTCATGAAATTGATCGCCGGTTAAAGCAATACGAGGCTGATGTACATGTGCTTCAATCTGATGTGGTTGAAATGCGCAAAACCTTTTGGGACGATGTGACCGTGAATTTAGACGATCCTCATGAGGCCGCCGAAACCTATGCTAGCGTCAAGCAGCAAGCAGAAATATTATCCGAGCGGGAACGTACACATGTGCATACCCAAAACCAATTGCGTACCTTAAAACGCTTACGCGAATCTCCTTACTTTGGTCGAATTGACTTTGTTGATTATGCTTTGCAGAAAAAAGAGGCAGAGCGCATCTATATTGGTCTCGCATCTCTTCTTACCCAAACAGACGATGATCTATTAATCTATGACTGGCGTGCCCCTATTGCCAGCCTCTACTACGATTATCCACCTGGAGAAGCCCAATATGATACACCAGACGGCATTGTGGTTGGATCACTTGAATTAAAGCGACAATTTATCATTAAAAATGGTACGATCGAGGGGTTATTTGATACGGGTGTCACTATTGGAGATGAGCTGTTACAAGAGGTACTTGGCAAACAAGGAACCAATCAGATGAAGACTATCGTTTCCACCATTCAGCGTGAACAAAATCAGATCATCCGTAATGAAAAAAGCCAAATATTAGTCGTACAAGGAGCGGCTGGGAGCGGAAAGACCTCCGCTGCTCTCCAACGTATCGCATACTTACTCTACCGCTATCGAGATCGTCTATGTGCAGATCAAATCGTTTTATTTTCACCAAATCAGATGTTTAATAGCTACATTTCTACCGTGCTGCCAGAGCTTGGCGAAGAGAATATGCAGCAAACAACCTTTCAGGATTATTTGAGCAAGCATATTGGAAAAGCTTTTACAATAGAAGACCCCTTTTCTCAATTAGAATATGTTCAGACAGCTTCCAAGGAGTCAGATTATCAAGCAAGAGTAGAGGCCATTCGCTTCAAGGCTACCTCTGATTTTATACAGCTCATTGAATGCTACGTCCACCAATTAGGCAAGCAGGGTCTTATGTTTCATGACATATCATTTCAAGGCAACGTGTTAATCACCCAAAAGCAAATTGCAGATAAATTCTATTCCTTTGATCCTTCAATATCCATCCCCTTGCGAATCAAACAGCTAGCTGACTGGTTACTTGCGCAATTAAAACTAGCAGCGCGCAAAGAGCAAACGAAGTCTTGGGTAGAGGAGAAGCTTGAGCTATTAGATAAGGATGATTTTCAACAGGCCTATGACATCTTAGTAAAACAAAATCGCTTACGAGGAAATTCATTTGACGATCATGAGCAAGAGAAAAAAATACTAGGGCGCATGATTGTAAACAAACACTTTAAGCCATTGCGGGCTCGAATCAAACGACTTGGGTTCCTTGATCTTCCTTCCATCTATCAACAGTTGTTTACAACTGCTCTCGATACAGAAAGTGATACGATTACTCTTCCCAATCAATGGGAAAAAATTTGTTCCTTGACTCTAGAAAAGCTTAGTCATCGTGAGCTTTATTACGAAGACGCTACTCCTTATCTCTATCTGCAAGGCTTACTCAAAGGCTTCGGTATAAATACACGGGTTTTACATGTTTTCCTAGATGAAGCACAAGATTACTCACCTTTTCAGCTAGCCTTCTTTAAAAAAATGTTTCCCTTTAGTAAAATGACCTTACTTGGAGACTACAATCAAATGATCTTAGCCCATACAGCTTCCACTCACGAATGGACAGCATTTACGTCCACATTTTCTACTGCCAATAGCGAAATCATTCAACTGACCCGTAGCTACCGTTCCACTCGACAAATCGTTTTGTTTACACGTGAACTTGTTGAAGGTGGCCAAGATATTATTCCTTTCAATCGGGACGGCAGAAAACCTACCCTGACAATGGCAGGAAACATTACCACGCTTACCTGTGGTATCATAAAACGCCTTCAAGAATTACAGCAAGCAGGGTATCGCACCATTGCCGTCATTTGTAAAACAATGAAAGAAAGCAAGGAAGCATTTGAGCTACTGCGAGCAGAGTTATCTGTACGGCTAGTGGAGCAAGACACAGCTAGCTTTGAGCCTGGCGTGCTTGTCGTTCCTGCCTCTCTTTCCAAAGGCGTTGAGTTTGATGCCGTCCTTATCTTCAACGCCTCGGCAGATCAATATGGAAAAGAAAGCGATCGAAAGCTACTGTATACAGCATGTACCCGGGCTATGCATGAATTGCATCTCTACTGCCTCCAGAACATTAGTCCATTTATTTCGTCAGTTTCTTCTGAGACGTATGAACTGCTCCAAGAGTAGTATTCCTTTTTTCAGTCTACACAAAAATCCCATTCCTCTAAATATGAGCTTCCATCATTTTTAGAGGAACGGGATAAATTTTACCCTTTATCGAAAAGCTATAAGTATCTTAAATAGTAGGTCTGTGAAACATAATTTGATAGATTAATTGACGCTCACTATCATTTATCTGAAGCATGGTATGTTGTTCATCATTCCTCTGATCATTCTCCCAATCCTTACAGCATTCCGGCTTTTCTTGGTTATTCTGTTGCACCTGTGCCGCCAACTGCTTTAAGCTAATCCCAACTCCAACCGCAGGAATGGCGATAAACTGACAGGAATTAAAATGCAAACGAACCATGGTATCATTTTCAATCAATTCCCATTTAGCCAAATGACGATGAATCGGAGGTGCCACCTCTTTTTCTGCATCCTCGGCAACATCAATGATCTGAATCTCCATAGCGCAATTCACAAAATCAGGCAGTATTTTTTGCAAAAACGAACCAGCCTGCTTTTCTGCGTTCATCGTCACTTCTCCTTTCCAATCATCCCTCAACTATCGGCGTTTATCAAGTAAATAGATTAAGAAGGCCACCGGTACACAAATGATAGCCAGGCCGCTAAATACCAACACCTCCAAATAACGCTGGGCATAAAACATATCGACGCACAGTTGCACAAACGTAATACTCACCAACAAAAGCAAGCTCATGCAAACAACTCTCCATTGGCTAGATTTCATATGGCTTCACTCCTGTCGCATAAATGGCTCCACCTTCAATTTTGAGCTTAATTTCGGGTAAAGCACGTTTAGGTGGGCCAGCGATCGGATCTCCTGTCATAACGCTAAATTTACCATGATGGCACGGACATAATAATTCTTGTTGCTCCTTATTCCAAAACACAGGGCATTTCAAATGAGGACAGGAATTCTGATAAGCTCTATATTCGTCCTTCCCTATACGTACCAGCAATGCTGGATCATGCTTGCTCGGATAAGCAAAATTGACTGCTTCGCCGATCCCGATCTGAGCTACATCCGCTATCTTTAGCAGGTTATCTTCCTGCTTAGGCGCAAGCCCAAGCAGCTCACGGGCAGCCAGTGTTCCCCAGGGTAATGAGGCTACGGCAAATACTCCTACAGCTCCTGCCATCGTTTTCATGAATCCCCGGCGATCCAACTTGCGTTCATTATCTCGATGAATATTATGTGTATAGTTATCATCCTGCTTTGGGACTATCATTTTTCGTTTATTTTCCATATCGTATGACACCCTCCCTTAGAATAGCTTCTGTTTTCCTTGTAAGATGCCAGGCAGACTGATCTTGACATTCGTTTCCCCTTCTAAGGCCCCAAGCATGCTGGCGGTCCATTTACCGTTGGCCAGCTTTACCTGAGAATCCTTCTGGGCTAGCTCTTCTTCTGTTAGCCATTGCAATGTATTGGTAGGACAAACAGAAGCACACATAGGAGGAATCCCGTCCTTTGATCGATCGTAGCAAAGATCGCATTTGTACATCAGGTTCTGTTCTTCATCAAATTTGGGGATACCATACGGACAAGCAATCGTACAGTTTTGACAGCCTATGCATTTTTCTACTAAAGCTGATAAAACCGCTCCATTATCGGCTATCTGAATCGCTTGAGCAGGACAACTTCTGGCACAAGCCGGATTAACACAGTGCAGGCACATTAGTGGAATCGTCTGACGACTGACAAACGGGTCGGTCTCCAACACATAGTTGCGATTGCGCATATCATGGCCACCACACTGCGTACAGGCCGCTAGACAGCTCCGGCACCCGATGCAATTTTCCATTTCAATATATAAAGTGTGCTTAGCCATGGCATTTCCCTCCCTTGTCTAGCTTGACGATCTCCGCTGCACATGCCTTAAATTCTGGCATCCGACTATAAGGATCAAGCGCTGGATTCGTAAGCAGGTTAATAGATTCGTCCTTTCCCCAATGGTAGGGTACAAAAACAGTATCAGGTCGAATCGCTTCAATAATTTTCACCTTGTACTTCGCTTGACCGCGGCGGGTTTTTAATACAACAACCTCATCATGCTTGATGCCATATGCCTCTGCTGTTTCAGGATGAACCTCTAGCAATGGATCGGGATACATTTCTTTCAAAAAAGGAATCCGGCGTGTCTGATTACCAGACAGATAATGAAAGACTACACGTCCTGTAGTTAAGCGTAAAGGATATTCCTTGCATGGCTCTTCTGCTGGCGGGCGATAAGGCAGAGCACAAATCTTCGCCTTGCCATCAGGATGATAAAATTGTTTGTCTAAAAACAAATGCGGCTGTCCTTGATCCTCATCTGATGTACAAGGCCAGAAAACGCCATTATTTTGTTCAATTTTTTCATACGTAATGCCCGAATAATCTGCAACAGCGCCCCGAGACAGCTCCGTTAACTCAGTAAATATATCGCGCGGAGATTGTAAATGCCAAAAATATTCTCCCCGTCCCATACGTTTGGCAATTTCAATTTGAATCCACCAATCAGGCTTAGATTCCGCATACCAGTCTTGAGCTTGTTTGTGACGAATCACACGTCCTTCAAGATTAGTGGTCGTGCCTTCATCCTCTGCCCATGTTGTAGTTGGTAAAATCACATCTGCATATTCAGCTGATTCCGATAAATAAAAATCCACACAAACCATAAAATCAAGTTGCTTAAGTGCTGACCGTACATGATGCTGGTTAGGCGCACTTACCGCGGGATTAGAACATAACAAATAGAGAGAACGGATGGTTTTATCCAGCATCAGTTGGAACATTTCGTAGGCAGATACCCCTTTTTTCGGCATCTCACAAACAGGTACCCCCCAACGCTCTGCTACTAGCTTTACATCCTCGGGATTATCCATTTTACGATAGCCCGGTAATTGGTCCGCTTTCTGTCCGTGTTCACGTCCACCTTGTCCGTTACCTTGGCCAGTTAATGTTGCTACCCCTGATTTGGGGCGTCCAATTTTTCCTGTTACTAACGCCATATTTGTATACGCTGATACATTATCTGTTCCTTTCGATTGCTGTTCCACACCCCGACAGAACATAACGATCGCATTTGGAGCCTTCCCATAAATCTCGGCAGCACGAATGATTTTCTGTATGTCACATCCTGTAATCTCACTCACATATTCTGGCGTAAAGTCCTTTACCAATTCCTTTGTTTCCTCAAAGCCATTTGTGTGGTTTTTCACAAATTCTTCATCGACATACCCTTTTTCAATCAGCAGATGAACAATTCCATTTGCTAAGGCTAAATCGGTCCCTGGACGAATATCTAAATGAATATCAGCTCGTCGTGCCAACGGTGTTTCACGTGGATCGACGACAATTAGGTATCCCCCTCGATTCTGAACCTCCCAAATACGAAACATGCTCGTGGGATGGCACTCCGCGGCATTTGATCCCGTGATAAACAAACAATCCGTCTGATGAATATCTGTCCATGGAATCGTGGAGCCTCGATCAATTCCCAGGCTACGATTTAAGCCTGCAGCCGCTGATGACATGCAAAAGCGACCATTGTAGTCAATATAGCGTGTTTGTAAAGCAATCCGAGCAAATTTCCCGGTTAAATAACATTTTTCATTGGTCATGGAAACCCCAGAGTAAACGGACAAAGTATCCTTTCCATACTTTTCTTGCAGTTCCTGATACTTTCGGACAATAAGGTCTAAGGCTTCGTCCCAGCTAGCTTCTCGAAAGCCTTCTGATGTTCCTTTTAACGCTGCATTATCACGAATTAACGGACGTTTGATCCGATCAGGATGATTCACCTGCTGATAAGCTGTTGTTCCTTTCGGACACAGCTTGCCTAGATTAATGGGAAAATCGTAGCGAGGTTCTACCCCGATGATCTTGTTAGAGGCAATGTCCACTCGCAATTTCATGCCACATTGCATGCCGCAATAGCTACAGTGAGTATCAACAAGCCTTTCACCTGGATGAATTTTGTTGGGAATCTGTTTTTGAAATTTATCCGTTGGCATGCTGGTTGCCCTCCTCCTTCAAAGTGTGATGTGTTGGTTTGCCTGTAAACCGGAACATCCGATATTTGCGGCGACATGGCAGGCAAAGCTCTGCTAAGTGAAAGCCCTCCTGCATTTCAAATGCCATTTGATTTTTTTGCAGCACCTCGATAACGTCGTTCGATTGCTCTACGGAGACGAATTCTGCCCCGCATAGCTTACAGGTTTTCATCGATTGTTCACTGTAATGAAGTCGATAATTGCGTGCAAACACACTCATTGGACGGAATGGCACATGCGCAAGCTTACCAAATGGCAGATAAATTAACGTAATAATTACAAAGAACTGATGAATCATTTTTAATACGGGATGACCAAAGCCCGCCAAAAAGACATTAGACGCGGTTAAGAATAGACCTGTGACACTAATAGCCATTAATAAATATAGCGGTAAAAAATCATAAACAAAGCTTTGTTCCGCACGAGCTTGCATATCCTTATACCGACGATACAAGGCCATTGAAACACCAGCAATCACCATAAAGGCGCTAATGTTTAAAGCATTAAAAAAACAATAAGCTAAGATTCCATCTGCCTGAATCGTCATCAAATCAATTCCCATAAATACAACCGTGTACATTCCGTTTATCGGCATCGTAAAATACATCCAGCCAAAAACAAGCGGGAAGGTTACGAAAGCGGCAAGCATACAGCCCCATCCTATCAGGATATGCTGAGTCCAACGATACCAATGGCGATTCCAAATGAAGCGATACGTTACCAGTTGTTCGGTAGCTGTTTTAGGGCTATTTTTACGAAAAAGTAATTTTATCCCCTTTTTAATGATAAGCTTAGTAGGTGGACGTTCTGCCCACGCGCCAAATCGATATAAAAATCCGCCAATAAACACGATTGTGCCAACCATATACCCATATAAGGCTAAATCCATATGTGTAAATGATCTTGAGCCTACATATGATAAGAAAAACAGCACCAAGATAATGCAAAAGGCTCTCTTGGCGAATTTGGATGCAAAAGCACGATCCATGATCTACTACCCCCCTGTAATTTTTAGTTTTTTTGCCCTATTTTTTCTTTTATTGGTGATGATCGATTGTCATTGTACTTAATTCATTTCTTGCTCATTGTGATGAGCATCACTTATTCCTGCACAAATTTTTAACATTATGAAATAGTGCCTTTCATTTCTAGTTATTCATCGCTATAATAAAACGCAAGAAAACGTCAATTTGCATGGAGGTCTCGTTGTGGGCAATCAAGGATTTACATTCATTCAACAAGTCTCCCCTGACTTTACCCAGCGTCTAAAAGAGATTTCTATTTCTAAAAAATTTGCTGCTGGCTCCGTGCTTTTTATGGATGGAGACAAGGCTGATCATTTATACCTGATTGAATCCGGACAATTGAAACTGACCAAGACGACGACGGACGGAAAAGAATTAACTTTGCAAGTCTTCAGCGATGGAGAACTAGTAGGGGTGCCCGGATTGTTCGAAGAGAACTTAAGCTACAACACTACCGCCAGCATGTTGCAAGCTGGTGAAGTCAACATTATCCCCCGCCAATCCTTAGAACGCCTTCTCTTGAAAAATGGGATATTCTGTGCTGAGTTTTTGCGGTGGATGGGTATCATGAATCGCCGTATCCAATCCAAATTCCGTGATTTGTTGTTAAATGGCAAAATCGGAGCACTATACTCCACGCTTATCCGGCTGAGTAACAGCTACGGAGAACCACATGAAAAAGGGATTTACATTACGCTTGCTCTTACTAATCGAGATTTAGCTCAATTCATTGGGCTGACCAGAGAAAGCGTAAACCGCATGCTGTCTGATTTAAAGAAACAAGATGTCATCGAGCAAAATTCCCAAGGAAATATTTTAATTAAGGACCTTACCTTTTTAAAAGATGCCATCTGCTGTGATGATTGTCCCAATGAAATATGTCAGATTTAAAAGAGAGTCTTGGTCACTGGCAACCAAGACTCTTTTGTTGAATCAAACCGGGTTATACTCTAGCACTTTATCTCGGCATTTTTACGTGCATAGAAGTGCCACAGCAGAATCAAAGCTACTGCATAAAACACCAAGAACCCATATAAAGCAATATCTGGGGCACCCGTAGCCTTAATCGACATACTAAATGATTTGGGAATAAAGAATTGCCCGTATGCCGCAATAGCCGATGTAAAGCCGATGACTGGCGCCGCTTCCTTTGGCGGAAAGATCGCAGGCATCATACGTGTAACGGAACCATTGCATATCCCCGTCGTAAAGAAAATCACGATGAAACAGGCGAAAAATGCCCAGAACTCTTTAGCATTCATGAAGTAGATAACACCAGCCGTAGCAGCGATCAGCAAAATCACATTGTAGAGAGTTACCCTTGCCCCGCCAAGCTTATCTGCCAGCATACCTCCAACCGGCCGAACTAATGCTCCTAATAAAGGACCAATAAAGGCATATTGCAACGGATTTACATCAGGAAACTGGTGCTGCGTTAGCAATGGAAATGCTGTTGCAAAGCCGATAAAGGACCCGAAGCTCATCGTGTAGAGAAACGAACAAATCCACATATGCTTGCGTTTAAAAATAACCAATTGATCTTTAATCGATTGCTTCATCGGAAGATTATTCATTCCAAACATAGCTGCAATTGTAGTCAGTAAAATCGGAATTACCCAAATAAATCCAGCATTTTGTAACCATAATTGCGTTGTATCACTTGATTGTGGCCCGCCAGCAATATTTCCAAATACGCTAATCCCAATTACGATTGGTACTAGAAATTGTGCTACACTTACACCAAGATTCCCAAGTCCCGCGTTTAATCCCAAAGCAGAGCCTTTCTTCGCTTGTGGAAAAAAGAAACTAATATTTGCCATGGAAGAAGCGAAATTACCACCACCAAAGCCGCACAAAATGGCGAGCAATGCCATTGTCTCATAGGAGGTAGACGGATCTTGTACAGCAAATCCAATCCAAATGGCTGGAATTAACAACGAAGCTGTACTGCATACGGTCCAATTACGCCCCCCAAAGATTGGAACGACAAAGGCATATAAAATACGCAGTGTAGCACCTGAGAGACCTGGAAGAGCAGCTAAGCTAAATAGCTCATCTGCTGTAAATTGAAACCCGACTTTATTCAGATTCACAGCAACAACCGACCAAATGGACCAAATACTAAAAGCAAGTAAAAGGGCTGGAATAGATATCCAAAGGTTGCGGTTGGCCACTTTTTTGCCTGTAGATTCCCAAAATTCCGGATTCTCAGGCTCCCATTTCATTACTCCTTTTGTTGACATAGGTTACCTCCTCTAGTAAGTTCAAACGCTCAACCTATGTTTTTAAACGAAATTGAACTTTTTTATATATACAACCTTTTTTACATCAAAATCATACCCAACTCTTATACAGCGCTTTGTGATTTTAATCACATGGATTTGCTTTTTCACATTTTGTACAAAAATATATTAATATAGAAAAAATTAAAAATGACAAGCAAAAAAAGCAAGCCATGTCAACCTAACATTTCTTGCTTCTTTTCCAATGTTCTATTTATGGTCATTTTGTTGTGTTAAAAGTGGCCCAATTGATTTTGTCCATAGCCTTCTTCCCATTTTGGCGGAATATACATGCATGAAGGATCGCTTGCCAAATAATCCTTTGTCATGGCATAAGCACGGGCGCGTGATCCGCCACATACCTGATTGAAGCTACAGACGCCGCATTTACCCGAATAGCCATCCGGGTAGCGTAACGATTGAAAGACTGCATGATTGCGATATAAATCAGCCAAAGGTGTTTGGCGTACATTTCCGCAATTAATTGGTAAAAATCCGCTTGGCTGAACATCCCCTACATGAGAAATAAACACAAAGCCTTTGCCGTCCGTAACTCCTCCAGCTGAACGTCCTAAGTGATCCATTCTTTTAACTTTCTCAGATTGGGTATTCATGCCCTTTTGTGTTGCAAAGTACAGTGCTCGCCGGTAGGCAGGGGCTGCTGTTGTTTTGATGCTGTAGCTAGCAGTCTGACTCTTCTCGATCAGCCAGCGATAAATGCGCTCCTGCTCCATTGGGGATACCGCATCACTTGCCTGCCCTCTTCCCGTAGGAATTAAAAAGAAAACACTCCATAGAACTGCGCCCCATTCTTCCACCATCTGGGACATTTCTTCTAGTAAATGCGCATTATAAACAGAAATCGTTGTATTTAATTGAACAGGTAACCCATGTTTTTTCAAAATAGCCAACGATTTTACGGTAATATCATACGAGCCTGGTGTTCCGCGGAAATAATCATGCACCTCTGCGGTAGGACCATCTAGGCTAAAAGCCCAGCGTGATAGCCCAGCCTCTTTTGCTTGTACGATCGCTTTTTCTGTTACACGTGGCGTAGCGCTAGGAGACATAGAGACACGTAATCCAATTTTTACTGCGTAATCGATTAATTCATATAAATCTTCCCGCATTAATGGATCGCCGCCAGTAAAAACAAGAAGAGGATTATCCATTTCTTTGATCTGATCTAACAATTCCTTCCCTTCTTCAGTACTCAGCTCGTCTGGATGACGATTGGGCTGCGCTACGGCGCGACAATGCAAACAACGCAGTGCACATGCACGCGTCACTTCCCAAATCACGATAAAAGGATTCTGGTCGTAATTCATCTAGTTCACTCCATTGGCATGATGGTATCTATTTATAATGTTTGGAGATTGTCTGATACAGGCTATCCTTTTCAGCTAATGTCAGCAGTTGATTGGCCATCGGGTACAATACCCTATCCTCCTTGATTGTATGCTCTTCAAATAGCTCATCAAATTGCTTCAGTAAACAAACCATCGTCGATGTTTTTTGTTCCTGTCGCACACACTGATTCAATTCTACCCCAATTCGATCTGAGATCTCTAATAACCGATCATGTTCTGATTTAATGAGCAGTAATGGCTCCTCTAATGTTGCCAGTCGATTCGTCAACGTAAAAAATAAAATATCGTCCTCCACCATAATGTGCCGACGGAAATCTGTTTGAAGGAATTGAAGGAAACGATGTAAATCTTCATGCAATGCTTCGTTCCATTTTGTGCCATAACGAATCAGGGACAGAATGTGCTTTAGTTTTCCATCCAGCTCGCTGTGGTCATTGTATAAATAGGAAAGCAAAATGTGTTCATGTTTCTTTTTCATAGCGAAATCGCTCTCGTATTCCAGCATACCAATCCCTCCTTGCTCTTTTTGATTGTAACTAAGTTGGCTATTCCAAGAAGTGATATTCCTCACAAAATCTTTTCCAGCTATTTGCTAGAATTAGGCCGTGAAAGTTTGTACAAAGGCTTAAGGGAGGATATGATGATAGGACTTTCCAGTTTACTTGAAACAACTACGACCTTCGGAGATAAATTGCGATATTCAGAGGCTTCTCGAAACCAAAAAACAGGAACCCATCATGGGCATGGACCCGTTGTTGCTTGGAATATTACAAAAACTTGCAATCTTCATTGCTTACATTGCTACTCCAGCTCCGAAAATAAAAAATATGATGGAGAGCTAAGCACAGAGGAAGCCCACGATGTCATTAATCAGCTAGCAGATATGAAGGTACCCGTTATTCTGTTTTCGGGCGGTGAACCTCTCATTCGACCAGATATTTTTGAGCTAGCCGAGCATGCTATTTCTCGGGGGATTCGAATTACATTCTCAACCAATGGCACGCTTATTGATGAGAAAAAGGCCAAGCGCTTAAAGGACTTAGGTATTAGCTATGTTGGCATAAGCTTGGATGGAATGCAAAAGACGCATGATTTTTTCCGTCAAAAAGAAGGCGCCTTTGATTTAGCCATTCGTGGAATCCGAAACTGTATGGCTGTGGGTCAAAAGGTTGGCCTTCGTTTTACTATGAACAAACACAACATTGAAGCGTTGCCAGATATTTTTGACCTGATTGAAAAAGAGAATATTCCGCGTGTCTGTTTCTATCATCTTGTCTATGCAGGCCGTGGAGGAGTCGAGGATGATATTACTCATCAGCAAACACGTGAGGCTTTAGACTTTATCATCGAAAAAATTCATTATTTCCAAAAATCAGGACTACCTCGCGAAATTTTAACAGTTGACAACCATGCAGATGCAATCTATCTCTACCTAAAAGTAATGGAAACCGATCCTGAGCTAGCAGAACGCATTTGGGAAAAGCTGCAACGTAATGGCGGTAATCGTTCTGGTATCGCTTTCTGCAATATTGATCATCGTGGAATTGTACATCCTGATCAATTTAGTCAAAACATCCCACTTGGAAATCTGCGGGAACAGTCCTTCGCAGAGATATGGCAGGGAGATCATCCTATTCTTCTTGGGTTGCGTGACCGAAAAAGCAAAATTCATGGGCGCTGTGCGACCTGTCAATACTTCTCCGTCTGTAACGGAAACTTCCGGCCTCGCGCACAGGGGTTCTATGGAGATTTCTGGGCATCTGATCCACAATGTTATTTAACAGAGGATGAAATTCACTTGGCCGCATCCGTATAAGGAAAGAAAAAGAGCTTTGCCGTATGCAAAGCTCTTTTCTTTTTCTACTCCTGCTCATTCAATCTCTTTTTGGAATTACTCCCCAATGAAGCTTTTTTGGTAGCTACCTGCCGTGTATCGCCTTCACTACGCAACGGTATTTCTCGTAGAAAAAACGTAAGAAGTAAAGCAAATACAAGCAACCAGGTGGAAGTAAGAAAAACTCCTGCTAATGCATACTGCAAGGCATCTCGTAAATTGGCAATTACATGATTAAACAGCTCGTGCAGCACTGGTGGAAGACTCTTTTCTATTTGATCCAGCCGCTGTAGGTCCAGTAAAATTTGTGGGTTATGCAATGCGCTGATTTTCTGGACAAGTTCTGGCGGAATGTTAGGCAGATGACTAATACCTAATTGTGCCGTCGACTCACTCATTTTTAAGCCGATGCGTACGGAAAGAATGGTTCCCATAATAGCTACGCCAATTGTCCCGCCTAAGGAACGAAATAACTGTGACGCGGCTGTAGCAACTCCTAAATCCTTACTCTTCACTGCATTTTGGACAGTGATCGTAAATAAGGGCATAGCTACTCCCAGCCCTAATCCAAATACAATTAGATTGAACACAATTGAGCTATTCGTAGTTCCTTGATCCATTCGGGCCAGTAAATACATCCCTGCAAGCATGAGCACTAAGCCACCCAAGGCAAATTTCTTATACGTACCTGTCTTCGTCATCAATTGACCGCATACTGCACTCCCCACAACCAAGCTAAGCGTCATAGGCATTGTTAGATAGCTAGAATGAGTAGCCGAATATCCAAGTACCCCCTGAATAAAAAATGGCATGTACATAATTGATGCATACATCCCAGCTCCAACAATAAAGCCAATTACATTTGAGATCGTGAAAATATCATTACGAAATAAATGTAATGGAATAACAGGATTTATCGCTTGCTTTTCAATATAAATAAATAAAAATAATGAAATCACAGTAAAGGCAAACAAACCGAGAATCGTCAGGGACGTCCATTCATATTTTGTGCCCGCCCATGAAAATGCTAGCAGAAAAGGCACCATCGTTGTCGTAATAAGTAGCGAACCCCAGTAATCAACGGTTTGCTTCTCTTTATGAACTGCACGTGGAAACAGCCAATAAATCATTCCAATTGCAATGATTCCAAACGGTAAAAACACCCAAAACACCCAATGCCAATCTGCATTATCAACAATATATCCACCTAGCACAGGTCCAAACACACTAGCTAATCCAAACACCGATGACATTAAGCCTTGCCATCTCCCTCGCTCCCTTGGAGCAAATAGGTCAGCTATGGAGGTAAAAGCCGTGGACATGATTACCCCTGCACCAGCACCCTGAATACCTCGATACAAAATCAGTTCAAAAATATTGTGAGATGTTCCACATAAAAAGGCACCTAAAACAAATACTCCTAATCCGATCAAAATGAAAGGCTTGCGGCCATACATGTCAGAAAGCTTTCCTACTAATATGGTTGCGATGCTTGAGGTGAGCATATAGATCGTAAACACCCAACTGTAATAATCCATGCCACCCAATTTAGCAATAATTTTAGGGAGCGCTGTCCCCACAATTGTTTGATTAATGGAAGCAAACAATAACGCCGACATAATAGCTAGCATAACTGTCACTTTTCGCCTGTAGTCCAATTCCTGCATACATTTCATTCCTTTCTCATTCGCCTCCTTATTGTGCCCTTGTCAAAAAACATGCATCACATCATTCCCTCCAGATACATCCAAGAAAAATAGCACCTAAATTGGCTTCCTCTTGAATATGAGTAGAAGAGATAAACAACAAGGAGGTGGCCTCATGATCATTTATGTTGTCCGACCCGGTGACAGTTTATATCAAATCGCCAATCGTTATAAAACCTCTGTAGAACAAATCGCCAACGATAATGATCTTACGCCCCAACAAACCCTGGTAGTAGGTCAATCGCTAGTAATCGTTACTCCTAAGCAGTACACGGTCCAGCCCGGGGATACTCTTTATGAGATTGCATTAAGATTCAATGTCTCTGTTCAACAATTAGAAGCAGCAAACAATCTTTCTGCTTCAAGGCCAATTTATCCTGGCATGGTTTTAACCATTCCCCAAGCACCTCAGCCCACGATTGAAGTGAATGCCTACATAGAGCCACGCAGAAACATCGCAATGACTGAACAAATTGCTCAAGAATCAGCACCCTATTTAACCTACATTGCCCCATTTAGCTATCAAATCAAGCGAGATGGGAGTCTTACCTCACTGGAGCTGGGCGATCTGCCAAGGATCGCTTCATCAAATGGAGCAACCTTGATGATGGTGATTACAAACATAGAAAATAATCAATTCAGTGCGGAATTAGGTGAGGAAATTCTAAACGATGAGCAAAAACAAAATCGCTTGCTCGATGAAATCATACAGAGAGCGCAAAGATATGGATTTAGTGACATTCATTTTGATATCGAGCACCTTTATCCCAAAGATCGCGAAGCCTATAATCAATTTTTGCGGAAAGCAAGGGATCGTCTCCATGCGAATGGATACATGATATCAACTGCACTTGCCCCGAAAACCAGTGCTACCCAACAAGGTCAATGGTACGAGGCTCATGACTATCGTGCCCATGGAGAGATCGTTGATTTTGTAATTATTATGACCTATGAATGGGGATATAGCGGGGGGCCTCCAATGGCTGTCTCGCCAATCGGACCGGTGCGGCGTGTACTTGAATATGCATTAACTGAGATGCCCGCTACAAAAATTATGATGGGACAAAATTTATATGGCTATGACTGGACACTCCCCTATCGTCCCGGAGGAAGATATGCGAAAGTAGTGAGTCCTAAAGAGGCGGTTAACCTAGCACGACGTTACCAGCAATCCATTCAATACGACCCGGTAGCACAAGCACCGCATTTTCGGTATTTCGATGAACAAGGTCGCGAGCATGAAGTCTGGTTTGAGGATGCACGTTCGATGCGAGCTAAGTTTTCATTATTAAAAGAGTTAAATTTACGAGGAATTAGCTATTGGAGACTAGGCATTCCCTTTAAACAAAACTGGGTGCTTTTGGATCAAACCTTTCAAATTAAAAAATCTTGATGGATCTCCCCCAAAACAATCTGGTGAAACTGTCGTGTCATTTCGACGGTCTCACCCCGTCTAAAACCATGCATAATTTATGCCAGTTTATTAAAAATATATTGCCTACTTAGATCGTTTTCCTTACGATATGAGATGAGATTTACCATTGGGAGTGTTCCTCATGCGAAGAGTAGTTTACGTCTTACTATCATAAGCACGCTAGTTGACCCAGTAGATATTCTCAGCTCTCATACACTAGCAGCTACAATCAATGCTCCCCAGTCACCTGTGCTTACAAGCTTCCAGCAGTGAAAGCGTCTGGTACAGCTCTAAAGGAATTCGTCGATCAACATATTGCAATTGCTTCAAAGAAAGAGGCGATTGAGCTTGTTCTTGGACTTGAGAATTATTATGTCACTCACCTCAAGCTGTGGAAGCCTACCTCTGAACAGCCTTCTATATAAGTAAAGCTGCAAAAGCTCGCGAAGCAGCATAATTCCTTTGACAAGCTTGTCCAACATGATCCTTTGATGCAAAAGCTCCAACAGGAAATAGCACAAGAAGGGTATAAGCTCACTTGGAAGAGTAAAAACATTCTGCCTGCTGTTCCCTATGAGGAATTAGCTGCCTATTATAGCTATTGTCTAATGAGATGCGTTCTTACTTGGCGCTTAAAGCTATCGAATCTCAACAGCCTTTTACCGATGGGCAACGATTGCGATTGTCTTGCCATGAATTATCATTGCGGGTTATTTCAGCAGAAAGATTTTTGCAGACCTACCCAACAAGCCCAAAACGAAACACTGTCTATCCCATGTACCGAGCCTATTTGCTTTGTTATATAAAAGGAATGCCACAAAGTCCTGCTTATGATCATAACTTGGGGATTTTCTAAAACATAGCAGATCCGCTTTCGTCAGAATGCTTCTTTTTCCATGGGTAAAGATCTGATTTTTGCTCTACTGGTCTTTTTCATCGTGTCAAAAAGCTCTCCCGTTGGCCATTATTCGCCTTACGAGAGAGCTTCTTCTGTTTACTTTCTTTATAAGAAACGCGCAGCTTTTTCATAGTGGTCATTCCACCAGCCCTTAGACATGTTGCTGTACTTAACGCCTTCCTTTCCGTATATATGTAGAACCTGATTGTTTCCGGCGTAAATTCCTACGTGACCAATACGGTTAATGGATTTTTTGGGGTATTTCATGGTTTTCTTTGTCGAAAAAAATACGAGATCACCGACTCGCAATTTACATCGAGGAATGGGAGTTCCTTGTTTATATTGGGAGCGTGCCCCACCTGCGCCTAAGTCAATTCCTGCTCCTTCTTTATAAGCCCACATTGTAAAACCAGAGCAATCCATCGTTGTCTTTTCTTTACGGCTAGAACAATATTTGTATGGTATCCCCAAATATTGTTCGGCTGTTGCAATAATATTTCGACCAATTATACAATCGGTAGGCTGATTATTCCTTTTCCATGTTACTTTTTTTCTCATCTGTCATCCTCCCGTGAAATGAAATATTTCCTCGCAATACATTTCTTACAAATCTTCTCTGGAACGAAAAGAGAATTTAAGATTTTCGTGAGAATTGGTAAAAGGGGGATCAATTGGTTACACTACAACAGATATACCTGTTTTGAAGCAACAGCTTTACATACAAAGCGGGGGGGGGGGTGACAGCAGCATGAGTCCGACAGATAGCAAAGGGAGCTTTCTCTTAGTTGAAGATGAAAAAAATCTTGCACGTTATTTACAATTGGAATTAATGAATGAAGGATATAAAGTAGAGATTTGTTATGATGGGGAGATCGGGCTTGAAAAAGCATTACATAATGAATACGATCTCATTCTGTTGGATGTCATGATTCCCCAAATCTCCGGTATTGAAGTGTGTCGGCGTATTCGAGATACAGGAAGTGAGGTACCGATCATCATGCTTACGGCACGTAATGAGGTTCAGGATATTGTAGCTGGACTAGACAGTGGTGCTAATGATTATTTAACTAAGCCCTTTGCTATCGAGGAGTTATTTGCTCGTATCCGTGCTAATCTTCGCCCGGTTGTTTCCAAGAATCAGGAAATACTAAACATCGGCACATTGGAAATCCAAGTACAGAACCGGCGTGTATTCCGTGATACAAAGGAAATTTTATTAACCCCACGAGAATTTGATTTATTGCTGTACTTAGCTAATCATCAAGGTCAAGCTTTAACCCGCGAACAATTATTGACGGCAGTTTGGGGATTCGACTTTATGGGCAATACCAATGTAGTCGATGTGTATATCCGCTATCTACGCAATAAGATTGAACGAAAACGAGCCAAAAAATTAATCCATACCATTCGTGGAGTTGGCTACAGTTTACGGGTGGAATAAATGCTAAAACAAGTAACTAGACGCCTGCCAACTTCTTTAACTTGGCGATTAACCGTCATTTTAACCACTGCAATGACTCTGTTTTTGTTATTTATGAATTTGTTTGTCTACATTTCTACTAGTAATTTGGTTTATCAATATGAACAAAAGCAATTGCAAAAGAAGGTTGTGACAATTTTAAATGAGTTGCAAAAAGCTACTTTGGGTCATAAAACCACTAACCTTCAAGTTGTAAAGGATGTACTGTTGAAATATGCTGATGTTCATCAAGCGATTCTATTAGAAACCTCCACTGACAAAACCCTAGCATCTGTGATTGGTACTGGCTGGACAGAAGAAGACTTAGGTAATCAAGAAAATGTAATTAGCTCAATGCAAACGGTTCAATTACCTGGTTTTCCAGATGTCCTTTTGCTAACCATCATTCAGGATAATGAACAACTCCGTCCCATTTTTCGCATCCTGATCCAAATTCTGTGCTGGTCTGCTGTCGCTACCTTTATCATTTCAGCCATCGGTGTCTATCAATTGACCCAAATTGGATTACAGCCGTTAACCCAACTGATTGAGCAAATTCGTAAAAAAGAAGCTGAGGATTTACGCTCACGCCTTCCCGTCATCACAAATGATGCTGAAATCAAAGATTTAGTCCTAGCTTTCAACTCTCTATTGGATCGTGTAGAGGATGCCTTCAGTAAGCAACAACAATTTATTGCAGATGCATCTCATGAATTTAAAACGCCACTTTCTATCATCGAAGGCTATGCACGCCTTTTGCAACGCTGGGGAAAGCATAATCCCGAGGTAAGGGATGAGGCGCTTTCTGCCATGCTTCAAGAATGCTCGCGTCTTTTTGAGTTGATTGAAGATCTACTATCGCTTGCTAAATTACAAGATAACCCCTCTAAGGAAGCCTTATTTGCCACACAGGATATGGTTCCTTTGTTAGAAGAAATCCGTACAACATGGACAACGCTATTTCCTAAACACCTTTCGCTTTACTTTTCATGGGATGCACCATTAACATTACCTATGAATACAGGTAAAATCCGTCAACTTTTTGATATTTTATTAGATAATGCCAAAAAATACACAGAGGAGGGCTTTGTTGAAGTCCATGTCTTTTCCACTGACGCCTGGGTCGAGATACATATAAAAGACACTGGTGTGGGAATTCCTGATACAGAACTTGCAAATGTATTTCAACGGTTTTATCGAGTAGATAAATCTCGGACTCGTGAAAAAGGTGGCAGTGGATTAGGTTTATCAATCGCCAAATCAATTGTTGATTTACATCATGGACGAATTGAGATGCGAAGAACGCCTACAGGTGGAACTGAGGTAGTCGTTTGGCTCCCCTGTTAAATAAAGAAACTGGTATATGAAAAAGTCGTTTCTTTAACAAAATAGGAAACGACTTTTTCATGCAGGCTAGCAACACCTTCACGCCATTTTTGCTACATTTTTCTACACAAATAGTCGTTTAAGAAGGGCTGTAAAGAATATATTCTGAATTACATCCTGAACATGAGGATGAGTACTTAGCCTAGCATTTACAAATACAAACTTTTTCAACTCTGCGAATCTGACCACGTATTTCCCCACCAGGGTGTTGAGTGGTATGGGCATTTACATAGGTTTCTCCTCTAAGCATCAGTTGAATTAATTCCGCAAGTGTGCTTCCTTGGAGCGGACCAACCAAATCTGCACTAGTAATGGATCCAGTCACAAAGGCATCACATACACTAATCCCACGTTGTACCGGTCCAAAAAGAAATACCACTATCGGCCCATTAACACCTCTAACCCCGATATGAATATGAGCTTGGGTCAAGTTACATAAATCATGTAATGATAAATGGAAATCAAGTCTGCTATTATCTGCACTAAGCTTGAACGTAGCGGTCCCAGAAGCATCTGTGAGAACAGGTGGGACTTCCTCAGAGCCTCGTAGCTTAGTCTTAAATTGTATTGTCATCTCTACACCTCCTTATAATACTTTATTAGAAAGATCAAAAATGGCTTGTATGTTCAACTACTCAAAGGATATAGAATATGTTTTTGTTTTCTTGTACATCTTTTTGAAGGTAAACATGAAATAGTAAGCCCTAGGTAAAATTCGAACTGCCCTCTAACGGTTTTATCCCGTCAGAGAACTCTCATCTGTGCTTCTAATAAAAATGAGAAATAACGCTTTACAAGCATGAATTATCAGACATAATAGAGAACTCTTTGCTTAATCCTACTCTTTCCCAGAACTCTTGTGCATTTGGCAGTTTCGATACAATTCTCATTCCATAACTCTACTACTTCTCCGATAAATATTGCTGTCTACTAGTTCCTATGCTGGTTTTGCTTTAACAGTTTTTATTAAAAAAGAGGACGGTTATCCCTTCAAACTGGACAACTATCCTCTTTCATGATCATTTATATTTATTTTGCACTTGTAGAAGAAGTTAGCGGTACATGATAAACCTTATTTAAAAAATAGGTTTGCACGAGCGAAAATACTCCACCCACGACCCAATATAACGGAAGGGCTGCAGGCAAATTTATTCCTGCCATAAAGATCATAATCGGCATCATGTAATAGAACATTTTCATATTATTAGCTCCCATGGTAGGAGTCATTTTCGTTGACAGAATCGTTTGGAACAGGGTTGTAGCTGCTGCTAGTAAAGGCAAGATATAAAATGGATCGGCATGTCCTAAGTTAAACCACATAAATGAATGGTCAGCAATCTCTGGTGTACGACGAATCGCAAAATAAAATGCCATTAGGATCGGCATCTGAACCAGAGCAGGGAGACAGCCCGCCATTGGATTAACTCCGCTTGCTTTGTACAATTCCATCATTTCCATTTGCATTTTTTGGGCTTGTTTAGGGTCCTGATTGGAATTACTATACTTCTTTTTCAGTTTATCAATCTGCGGTTGCAGCTTTTTCATGGCAGCTCCACTTTTCATTTGCTTCATCATGAGAGGCAATAAAAGTGTTCGAATCAACAGCGTCATAATAACAATCGCTAACCCATAATTCCCATCTGTTACGCTAGCAACATTTTGGATTAACCATGAAAATGGATAAACAAAAAAGTGATCCCAGATACCAGGACTATCTGATGTTATCGGAGCTGTATTGCTACATCCGCTCAGCAATAACACCACAGCACCAAATAAAAATATAGGTAATGATTTACGTACAGCTTTCATGAACAAATCCTCCTCATTGTTTGCAAACTCTATAAACAAACAAGGAGAAGGTTTGGGAGTGTATCATCAGATGACGTGGTTGCTCGCTTCTCTTTTCGCATAGGTACTCGTCGATATAATTTAATAAAAGACGAACGTATTGGCATTGTCACAAACTGTTGACGCCATTCAAAACGTTCTTCGTATTGCATTGACTGACGTTTACCAACGATGTGAGTAAATAATAATTGACAGCATGGAACTACAATTACAGATACCCAGAAGAGCAACCAAACATAAGGTAATGACAAACCAATTAATTCATCCACCACGTGCATCTCACCTCCCTATCTGTACATATATAGCAAGTACAGTTCCTATTGTAACATACTGTCCATCCCTTGTGGGAGATGTTATGAATTGTTACTTTTTATAGGAAGGAAAAGACAATTTTTGATCAAAAAAGCAGCGAATTGCTCACAAATGGGTAACAGTTATAGCTTTTTCTTTATTTTTTCGTTCCCTTGTCTGTCTTTGTTGGTGTCGCTTGTTTTTCTTTTACCATTCTGGATACCTGCATAATTGTGGCTTCTTTTTGTAATTGAGGCAAATAGTTGTGGATTGCTTGAGCAACCTTTTTGCCTCCAGGCCCTACATGGCCGATAGCAATGCATACTTCATTTTGCTTTACTTTTTCACTAATGAGTCTCAGTTGCTTTGTAATATGTGAGGACGTATGCACATCATCTAAAAAGACCATGTTTTCAACATAAGGAACCTGTAAATCGCGAGCGATCTGTCCCACAATGCTTCTATAAGAGGTTTTACTGTCAATGTAAAAAATTCCTCGCTCTTTGCATACCTGTAATACAATCCGCATGATACGTGGGTTTTGGGTAATTTTAGACCCCATATGATTATTCATACCGATTGCGTGCGGAACATCGTCAATCGCTTTGTTCACTCGATCACGGATTTCCTCATCACTTAAGTTAGCCATAAGTGCTCCGGGTCCTAGCCATTTTTTGGCCCCTTTCATTGGTTCCATTGGCATGTGAACAATTACGTCATGTTTCTTTTGATGGGCCATCTCAGCATCTTTTTTTGTACTTGGTAAAAATGGCATGACTGCAATCGTTAATGGAATAGGTAAATTAAGAATTTCCTCTGTTCCCCTCATATTATTGCCAAAATCGTCTATAATGAGGGCCACTTTGCGCATTTTAATGGAATCGGGAATCTTTTGTTCAGAAGCGGTGACTGAGGAACAGACAAAAGCTCCGCAAAGCATCAAGACTATTCCTAGTTTAGAAGCAATCCACATACATAAACCTACCTTTACAACTTTTTGTTAGTATGTGCAACGGCATCCGCTTTCACTCCATTTGAAGACACACCGTTTACAGTCCATGACCGTAGGGATACAAAATGTTGCCTTTTGTATCATAAATTGTAACGGGCAGCTTCCCTTTGGATTCCCCTTGACCAAACAGAATCGCTGCTGTGGCTTGAAAGCTTGCATCTGCATTTCCATATTGCGCCACATACATAGGGACGTTTTGAAAATCAGTAAGCTGATATGGGTTTCGTGTAGAAATCATAATTACTGGCTTTTGCTTCTGGTCAATCAGCTTTTTTATTATTTGATTTACCGGCTGCAAGCCTCCTGCGAATGAGTCTGGTAAAACCATCAATATGTCGGCACGATCTATTTGTTGTTGTTGCTCAGCATTGAGCACATGGGTGAGCTTAATGGCTACTGTATTTTGATGATATTTCTGGATTGCCCTAGTCATTTCACTCGTATATCGCGACCCAATCACCGCTATTCTTTGTCCAGAAGAAGGATGGAGCGGCAGTATCCGATCATTTTTAACCACTGTGATTGATTGCTCAGCGATAGCTCGCTCCACTTGTTTGTGTGCCGGTGAAGTAATTGATTTCTCTGCGATTTGTTGAAGAATTGGAACATGTGGCATCTGTTCCTGGGGAAAGATTCCTCTTCTAATTTTAACTGTTAGGATGCGTTTAACTGCTTCATCCAAACGTTCCTTCTTAATCGTTCCCGACATGACTGCCTTCTGCATTCCTAAACTAACCTTTTCAACATCTGGGGGCATTAAGATAATGTCTGCCCCAGCATTCATTGCACGAATACTGGCATCTACAGTCTCGAAATGCTGTGTAATCCCTCCCATATCCATAGCATCCGTAATAACTAAGCCATCATAACCAAACTCTTTACGCAATAACCCTTGGACGAGCTTAGGTGAGAGCGTAGCTGGTAGATAAATGGATTTGTTCCTTTGATGAGACACTACCCTTGTAGGCTCTAGCTGTGGAAAAGCGATATGAGCGACTAAAACAGAATCTACCCCTCGCTTGATTGCTTGTCGAAATGGAATAAACTCTACTTGCTCCAACTGTTTTTTCCCATACGAAATAACGGGTAACCCAACATGGGAATCTACCGATGTATTGCCATGTCCGGGAAAGTGCTTTGCGCTAGCCACAACTCCCGCATCCTGCATACCTGCAATAAAGGAAGTACCCATTTCGGCTACTAATTGTGGGTTTTCACCATAAGAACGTACCCCAATCACTGGGTTCTTAGAATTATTATTGACGTCTATGGTTGGTGCAAAATCCAAATTAATCCCGAGTGAAAGGAGTTCTTCTGCCATTACTTGTCCAGCCTGATATGCTAGCTTAGGATTTCGTGTTGCACCTAATGCCATATTACCTGGCATATTCGTCCCTTGCTTCAGTCGTGAAACAACTCCGCCTTCCTGATCTGTACCGATAAGTAAGCCAAATTTATGCTGGTTTTTCTGTAGAGCATTTGTCAATTGAACAATTTGTTTGGTCTCATTTAAACTGTCCTTAAATAAAATGATTCCTCCTAGCTGGAGTCTCTTTATCTTATTTGCAATCTCTGGCGTCAACTCCTGAAAAGGTTTGCCGCCATACATACTAAAACTTGGCATTAATGTCTGTCCTACTTTTTCAGCCACGCTCATGGTAGCGAGCATCCGAGAAATAACATCGTATTTGGCCTGTGGCTCAGTAATGACCTTCACACTTTTCTTGTCCGTTTTTTCAAGCACCAATCGGTCATGGTAGGTCCCATCTGACGCTAAAATGACTGTTTGGCCCAATTTATCCTGTATGGTTAAAAGTCCTTCTCTCGTAACGGTTGCTACCTGTGGATTGCTAGAGCTCCAGCTTACATTAGCTTGCACCTTTGATAGATGACCATCGGTATAAGTATGCAACGCTTGTAATTGAATCTGCGTGGCGGGATATGTCTTGGGCGTTTCAGGCAGATTTTGCGCCAACAATAAATCTGTGGGGTGGGTCGTGGACACAGTTGTTGTCCGGATCATATCTGCCCTGTCCCTTGATAAGAAGGGAATGAAAAAACAAGCAAGAAGAATCAAGCTAACTGACGTATAAGCAAAAACATGCTTCCGTTTCATGAATATAGGCCTCCGTCACATGTTGATTACTCCCCTTCTATTGCAGCCAAGGTAGCAATTTTTTGGCGCAACGCATTAAGGGAAGGTTTTTCTCTGGTCGGATGCACTCGATTCGTTAATAACAGCACGATAGACTGTTGTTGTTGATTGATTAACAATGAAGTGCCCGTAAATCCAGTATGTCCCACGCTAGGCGTGACAAAACCATGCCCCATGTACCAGGCTTGATTCCGCTCAAATCCAAGCCCCATTTGTTTCGAGCAAGTGTCTGATAATTGATTCGCGAGCATTTCTTGTACACTCTCAGCCTTAAGTATCCGTTTTCCCCTTGCTTTTCCGTTATGAAGAATCATCGTAGCAAATCGTACTAGATCATCTGCATTGCTAAACAATCCAGCATGTCCAGCCACGCCATCTAAGGCCCAAGCCTTCTCATCATGAACGCTGCCCCAGATGATGTCGCGCTTTGTCCAAGGTTGCTGTTCAGTGGCTACGATTTTCTGCCTATTTACTTTCGGACAAAACCCTGTGTGCTTCATTCCCAATGGTTGAAATAGATTCTCTTGCATATAGTGATCCAGCCGTTTCCCTGTTAGCTGTTCAATCAGATACCCCAGTACAATATAATTGAGATCACTATACACCATTTTTTCACCGGGATGATTCTTGAGATCAAGCATGAGTACAGCCTTCATCCGTTGCTCACGACCACCCGGTATTCTGTACAGCCGCATAGTAGGAGCAAATCCAGAGGTATGAGTCAAAAGCTGCCGAATCGTAATAGCCTGCTTTCCCTTACACGCAAAAGCGGGAAGATAGGCAGCTACTGGCTTATCTAGCTGCAACAGTTGTTTTTCTGCTAATTGCATAATGGACACAGCCGTGAATAGCTTTGTCAGAGAAGCGATATCAAATAAATGTGTTTCCGTCATTTTTATTGGCATTTCTGCTAATTTGCCAGCTTTATTTTGATATAGATAGGCATGTCCATAGGCTTGCTCTATTTTTCTTTTTCCTCTTGTAACAATTGCTACCACGGCACCCGGGATAATCTTGTCTTCAATGGCCTGTTCTATCGCCTGATTCACTTCATCACGCATTCCCTCACCACGTTTCCCTGAACCACTTTCACGATACAGCAGATATTTTTGACGCACCTTTGCAAATGGTTGTAGAGCTACTCTCCATTTTTGAATCATTTGCTGGGGATTATGGGTTAAGGGGAGGTTTCGCTGATCAACTGCTTCCTGCAAGGAGCGCGTGCCTGCCATATAATGAATCCAGCCGTCGTCTCTCCATTTAAAATGCTGGGGATAACGCTTTTTAATAAGATGCAGCAAGGTAAGCCCCGTTAAGGTGCTATGATAAGCTGTTCGATCTGTTACATACAATTGCACACCATGAATGGCTTGTCCCTTATATTTACCGTACATTGGTTCCATATGTGCTTCCCGAATTGCTATCCCAGGAAGATTTGCCCGGACAAGATCTGCTCGCAAGCGATGAGCATGAATAAAAGGTGCACCAATCCATTCAAATGGATGAGTAGTCCCTCTTCCCTCTGAAAGATTGGTTCCTTCTAGCAATCCTGTAGCAGCATATAACCAAGCAGACTCTACTGTGGGTAGATTAGGAGAAGGGGCTACCCATAACAATCCAGTTTGATCCCAAGTCATTTCTCGTTTCCAGCCTTGCATTCGAATTACTCGCAGGTCTGCCTTTCCTCCACGCTTGTTAGGCATAACTTCTTCATTATAAAAGAAAGCAAGTTCCCCCATCGTCATTGCATGGCGCAGAGGAATAGGCATCATTCCGATAAATGAGCTCCACCCCTCCTCCAATAGAGGTCCCTCTATTCTGACCCCGCCTAAGGGATTGGGACGATCTAGCACCATGACTGGCTTATCAGCTAATTTAGCAGCCTCCAATACATAAGCCAATGTAGAAGCATAGGTATAATAGCGTACACCCACATCCTGCAGATCAAACAAAAGAATATCCGTACAAGCAAATAGCATCGCAATCTGTTCTGGTTTCTTTTGATATAGTTCAAATACAGGGATGGAATGTTGTTTTACCTGTGGCGATACAGAAGGAAAAACAGTTGGCTCACCATCCTGCTTTACCCCCCATATTCCATGCTCTGGACCATATAGGGCAACTACGTTTAGACCTTTTTGCTGAAATGCGTCCAAATCAGTAACCAAATCCTTAGTGACTCCAGTCTGATTCGTGATAAGTCCAATCTTCTTGCCATGTAACAGCTCAGGATGTGATAAAAGAACATCAATCCCAGCAAGGACATGCTTTTCCTTTGTTTCATCAGCTAAGATAGAGGAGCTCCTATGAAAGAAGCTGACCCACAAAAGCAAGCAAGCGAGCACACAGACACTTCTGCCCTGAAGACGTAAAGCTCGCATGTTTTGGCTACCCACTTCCATCACCTCGCCTTGTAGTCTGCCCTCAAGGCTGAAATAAATGACAAAAATTAGCTGAAAAGCACACCTGAATGAAAAATAGCTTTTTGGTGTTTTTTCATTCGTATAACAATAACGAATAAGACCTTGGTACTCTTTGATAAATTCGATAAAGTAAGACAATTCGAAAATTAGTTGTGATATAATCTTGCATATATCTTTTAGGAGGCGTTTGTATGAAGTACACAGGAATAATTCGGGCGCAAAAAATTCAAGGGGAAAACGCATAAATTGCCCTGTAACCTGCGCGATTCCCCTTTACTTAGGGAAGGGGCATCTATTTGTGAAAAAAGATGGAAGAGAAAATGGAAGAGAAATAAGAAGCAACGCAATGGCTGACTTAGAAGCTGATCGACCAAGCCACTCTTTTCAGAACGTAAAAAAAATACTCCTGTGGCTTAGCTTTCTTGCTTTTTTTAGCGTTTTTAATGAGACAGTGTTTAATGTATCGCTCCCTGATATTGCCCAGCAATATGGTCTCCAGCCCGCTTATGTAAACTGGATCAATACAAGCTTCATGATCGCTTTTGCTATCGGATCTGCCGTGTATGGCAAAATATCTGATACCTATGGAGTTAAGAAATTACTTGTGATTGGCCTTTTGATTTACAGTGGAGGTTCACTCTTTGGTATACTTGCACAAGCTTACTTTCCTGCTGTTCTTGTTGCTCGTGCTATTCAAGGAGCTGGGGCATCTGCGGTACCAGCTATCTTCATGGTGATTGCGGCGAAGCATATCAATGCAGAAAGCCGGGGCAGGGCTTTTGGTATGATCGGTTCTATGGTTGCCTTTGGTGAGGGAATTGGGCCTGCTATCGGTGGAATCATTTCACATCATTTCCACTGGTCCCTCCTGTTTGTTCTACCGATTATCACACTGATCTCTCTCCCGTTCTTCATACGAGTGCTACCAAACGAGCCTGCTCGCAAGGGAAAAGTCGACATATTTGGAGCAGCATTGCTTTCCATTGGGATTGTATTGTTTACCTTATATTCAACGGGAGATAACTGGTTCTATTTACTATTCAGCCTTGTCGTGCTGTTGATATTTTCTCTGTATATCCGTCGTGCAAAACAACCTTTTATTGAACCTGCTCTGTTTAAAAATCGAATGTTTGTAATGGGTGTTTTGGCAGGAAGCATCTTATTAGGAACGGTTGCTGGCTTCATTTCAATGGTTCCCTATATGATGAGGGAGGTCTATCATTTGTCCACAGGAATGATCGGCGGCGGCATCCTGTTTCCCGGTACGCTCAGCGTCATTTTCTTCGGTATTATGGGCGGAAGTCTCGTGGACAAAAGGGGATATACGTTTGTCATGTACCTTGGAGCCTTTTTGATTGTGCTAAGCTTCCTCGTTATTTCATTGTTCGTAGAGAAATCACCATGGATAACATCCATTATGCTGATCATGACTTTTGGAGGCCTCTCATTTGTTAAAACCGTGATCTCCTCCAGCGTTGCAGACACACTCGCATCTGAGGAAGCGGGGGCGGGAATGGGAATGCTTAACCTTTCGTGCTTTTTATCAGAAGGAATTGGGGTAGCGATTGTGGGTGGTCTGTTATCGAAGCACGTACTTGATTTTCCTACACTTCCTACTCTGTCTGTTCCTCCTGCTTTTTTATATAGCAATGTATCGCTTGTTTTAATAGGTGCTATTATGCTTGGAGTAGCAATATACACATGGACTTGCAAACGAAAGTAACGATTCTAGCATGATGAGCCGATATCCTACCAAAGGATATCGGCTCATTTGCTATTACAACAGCTAGCGGAAGATTAATAAGGTTCCTTCATCCATTATGTAGTCAAGCCCTTAGCAAGCACTTCGCCATGGAACCTGCCGTTTTCAATAAAAATTTCATTGGCGTGCGCAGAAGAGACAATCACTCCTGCAACAAATACACCGGGAACATTCGTCTCCATAGTAGTTGGATTAAATATCGGCGCTCCGGTTTCTTGGTCCAGCTCTACTCCCAAGCTTTGTAGTAGCTGACGGTCAGGTCGATAACCAATTAGGCTAAAGACAAAATCATTAGGAATCTCCGTAATCCCCTCAGGATTTTTTATGATCACCATTCTATCCGCAATCTCTTGGATTTCAGAAGAATAGTACACCTTGATACGACCTTTTTCACACAAGCTTTCAAAAACAGGACGAGTCCATGCTTTCACACGAGAAGAAAGCTTCTCGCCACGACAGATCACTGTGACGTGAGCCCCCGCCCGCTCCAAATCCATCGCTGCATCCACCGCAGAGTTATTACCGCCTACAATAGCCACTTGCAGTCCTGCATAAGGATGTGCCTCCGTATAAAACGAGCTTACTTTTGGCAGTTCTTCTCCTGGAATACCTAGACGGTTAGGATTATCAAAATAACCCGTAGCAATCACAACTCGCTTTGTTTCATATCTCTTAGCAGAACCAAAACGATCCGTGCTAGACACAACGAAATGCTTGTCAACTTTTTCGATCCTTCCCACCTCTTCAAAGGTCTGTACGCGAATATCATACCTCTTAGCAACCATCCGATAGTAATGAAGGGCCTCTAAGCGGGTTGGTTTCTCATTCGGAGTAGTGAAGGGAACCTGCCCAATTTCCAATAACTCTGGGGTACTATGAAATATCATATAGGTAGGATACCGATAGATAGAATGTACCAAGCTTCCTTTATCCAGCACGAGCGGATCAATTCCGCATTTTTTTAATGCTACAGCCGCTGACAAACCGCATGGGCCAGCTCCAATAATGACGATTTCCTCCATAGATGAACTCTCCTTCCAGTTAAATCCATGCATCTCTTTTTTCGTGTTTCTTTTATTATAAGTCATGTAAACGAAGGAATGTGCTTTGCAAGTGTATTTCTGGAAATGAAAAACCCTCAAGCACCGCCTTACACTAGGAGATACTCAAGGGTTTCTTGAAATCTATGGGTTATTTTTGCGGGGCAAATTGCATATCCTTATACACCTTTACGTCAGATGGTAAAGTAAGTGTAAATAATTCCTTGGTAAACGCAGGATAAAAATCTAATTTGGTTACTTCAGTGATCCCTTGTAAGCCAAAAACTGTTGTGATTGACTTCATAGCAACACCTGTATCTTTGTCCATCCACAACTCTACTTGAAGATCATCCTTCTGAGTAGGGATTGCCGTGATATGATAGGTTGCACGATTGTTAATGGTTTCTTCGCCCAGAAATTGCAGCTTGTGGTTATTTTTTAATTCACGAAGATAAAAAACATCGTTATTTACCACTTTTTGATCAGGTGCAGCCGTAATTTCACTAGCAGATTTCGTCCCTTCACGATAACTAAGTGAGGATGTACCATTGAATACATTATAAGTGACAACCCCTGTATGATCTTTCTCCTCAATCCGATATCCTCTGTCTAGCGGACTGTACCATTCCTTCGCTGTGGAAGTAACGACCTTTCCTTGCTGCTCACGTTTCACAGTTATTTCTTTATAAAGTGGAACCATTTCCATTTTTTTCAATAACTCTTCATATACCTGATCCATTGTCAGTTTACTATTTTTCACCTCTGGTAAGGTTTCACTACCTGCTCTTGTCTGCCCAATCACTTTACCCGTTGCATCGTAAGCATTGGTCTTCACATATTTATCATATACACCTTCTTGTGCATACGCCCCTGTTGCTACAAGTGTTGCTCCTGCTAAAACCACTGCGATCATTTTCTTTTTCATGTGAAAAATCCTCCCCTATTATAAAAACAAAAAATCATAATGTTATTTTTGTTAATTTATAATCAAAACAATGCTAGATTGCTACTCTATTAGCTCTTCAGCTTGTATGTAGCCATTTATTTTTGGTTGTTTCATAAGCTTTGACGGAGAGATTTGAGAAATGTTACATCACTCTAAAACTTTTTTATTCCCTTTTTGCAAGCAGAAAAATCCTACAGAAATGATGCCTTCTGTAGGTCTGCTCCTCTGATCTCTATTCAGCCCGTCCCGATCGGACTGATAAAAATGTTTCCATTCTTCAGGATTTGCAGGTTGTAAGAATCGGGACCTCAGCTCTATATCAACCCTATTTACAACGTATTTGCGGTATTCTGCGGCTTTACGATGAAGAGATTTTTTAACACAGCATTCATAAGGAAAGTGGGGAAATATTTAAGAAGTGCTTTCTTAAAGTAGACCATTATCTGATTGTCCGATGAAGAGAAGTGAGCTGCTTTGATCGATTTTTTCTGCGTTTTCTGAACCGCTTGTTTTAGATAGGATTCATAATTTTGAAATGCTTCATGATGTGTAGAGCAATTCATTAATTCCTCAACTAAATGATAGGCGCCTAGCATTGATTTTCCACCGCCGGTTCCCGACATAAATGTCATAGCATGGGCGGCATCTCCAACTAACACGATTCGTCCCTCGCTCCATTTTGATAGCTTGATGAGAGTCATTGTGTCCTGAAAGATGGTAGAGGGATGATCAATTTGTTCAATAATATCCCGAACGCCCCACGTAATGTCTTTGCATAACGCTAGCAAAAATTCCTTGTTGTTTACATCTTTCAGTTGTTCGCGATGTTTTTGCTTGTAGATAAACATTCCCCATGCATAGTCCGCATCCATGCCGCATTGGACATAATAACCTGGCATTAATGACTCTAGTGTTTGGTTAATATCCAAGTTTTTGATTAAGAGCTCAGGCTTAGGGATAGTAAATACGGAAAATCCGACATCCAACTGTTCTTCAAATTGATTGCCCATCACTAAATTCCTCGTTTGTGAATGGATGCCATCCGCCCCAAATACGTAATCAAAGGATTCTTCCTTTCCATCCTGAAAACAAACCTGAACGCTTTCTTCGTTTTGTGTGAGAGACTGGATTGTCGTATTAAATCTAACATCAATTTGGTTTTTAATAGCGTCATAGAGGATGTTATGCAGAGAAAAACGATGTATCCCAATTGAGCCACCTTGTTGTATATGAAACTTTCTGAAGTCGATATTTCGCAGTTCACTTCCATCTGCCTGAACAAAACGCCGTGTCTCTATTACAACCCCACATTTTTTCACCTGTTCTAGTAAGCCTAGTTTACTTAAAACAAAAAGGGCATCACCGCGTAAACTAATGACCGAGCCGATAGATCGGAACGAACTGGCTTTTTCAATCACAACAGGTTGATAGCCATAAGATAAAAGACAATTAGCCAATGTTAACCCAGCAATCCCACTTCCTGAAATTAAAATTTTCAAGGGTAATTCACCTCCTCTATACATTATTGAAAATCATTATCACTTATTCTTGTCACATATAAAGATTTATGGCGAGAAATCGTATGTAGCTAAAAAATTCAGCATCAGATCATGTTTTATAGAAAAAAGCCTGTTAAAACATTTATTTCTAACAGGCTTTCCCAATTTTACTAATCATACGAATTATGCAGGCACCCGCTACTTTCAGCAGGGAATGCCAACTATAAAACAGTGAACATCTTGTTGATCCTCGCTGGTAGTGGTTGAATGCTTCGTTGTTACTGTTGGGGGATGTTGAAATCAAGGTGTCTTTAACTAAAATCTCTTACTCCGCCGCATTCATGAATACAATTCTCCATCCATCAGGATCTTCTATCGTAGTCCCTTTTTCTTTCCAATAAGGATTCTCTGGCTCAACCGGGTAATAGCCCATTGACTGTAATCTAGTGGTAATTTTCTGAATTTCATTTATATCGGGCATGTAAAATACCAGCAGATTGTCTTTGGTTGGAGCTGGGCAAGGACTTCCGTTTACATGCCTGGTAAATTCTAAATGATAGTCTGCATCAGGTAAGCCAAACATGATTCCATCATAGCCTTCATGGTTTTCAAAGCTCCCAATCCGTTTTAGCCCTAGACCTGTTTCATAAAAGCTGATAACCTCTTCATATTTATCCGTTGGTCTTGCTATTCTTACTTGGACCCAGTTCTTCATTCTAATTCCCTCCCTCATGTATTTACCCTTTCATTTGTTACTAAGAAGAGCAGATTATACGCGATCCTCCTTTTCATTTGGTAAATTTATAATTTTTTGAAAAAAATCCCAATAGACGACTTACAGACATTGTAAATAAAAATATTTATAAAGTCAATACATATTATACTTTTCAGATATTTTTGTTTACAAACATCCAAAACAATACCTTTCCAAGCATGTTGTGGCTCACTTTTGTGTTTTGAAATGATAGACAAGGTAATTTGAAATCAGGCCTCGATAAATTGGTTCGATAAAATTTTTCCGATCTAAAAAACACCCGCCAGCTACGCGAGTGTTTCCAGCTTTATATTGCCCTGCATCTTTATACTGCCAAGATAAAAACAGCTTCTATACGATGGCACCAATCGCTCTCTGATACGGGAGGCATGTGATGTTGAAAGTGTTTTCAAGAGCTAGGGAATGGTTACGTAAGAGATATTTAACATAGGTACTTCTACATCCACGTACTTGCTATAATCAGGACCATTTAGTATCCTGACCGTTACCGCAGCATTCGTCACCTCTCGCAGGATGCCATAAATAATCCGCTGTAGTACATGAATCTGTACCTCAAAGCCTATATATTCTTCTAGTTCTTTTCTAAACATGGCTGTACCCCTCTCTTACAAGAGAATATTTTTCATTGTTTTCGCTAGTCCGCTACTCGAACCGCTAACACTGCTGAATAGGGTACCAGCACAATATGATTGCTTGCATCAATCCCTTTCACAAAATCGCTTCCTACTTCTACTACAAAAATAACAATTTCACCTGCTGTCGTTGTAATATTCGTATCTACATTGAGGAATCTGTTGCATGCATTTCTCAAAGGAGGAATATAAGGATTGCCACCAAAAAATCTCCAAAAAAATCGACAAAGTCCCATTTTATAACTCCTCCCTATAACAAAATAATACTGTCAATAAAAATTTTACAAATGTTTTCCATATACTAGTAATATATTTAAAGGTCATTTCTTTGGAACCGTACAAGCATACAATCCTTGAGCCTTTTTCCTGCACAAAAAAAGACCCACCATTTCTAGGTCCCTATAAAATCCCAAAGCCCTGTAAAGCAGCTTAAACGGATCATGGCTATTTTATTTCTAGTATTTTTACCAAAGACTGATCCACTGTCGATTCTAGCCCAAAGCCAACACAGTAATCATGTGTATTTCTCCTGCTGAACATGTGCAATCCTTCAAGACTCGTCCCATACTTTCTTCGGATTCGCTCCATAAAAGTAGAAAGCCCTATCTCTTTGGAAGATAAGGCTTCATTTTGTGGAATTTGAATAAGTTAACTACAGCCTTTTTGAATGTTAGTTAAACGCCGGTCGATGGTTACCAGTTGACTCCGAATCTTCGACAAACGGTTTTCAGTACTATCCAATCGTTGATGAATGCCCAAAAGCCTGTGACGAATACGTTCCAATTGTTTCTCTGCACGCTCGGTTTGCTCTAATAATTGAGCTATCAACAATGACCATCTCCCTATGAACTAAACTCCACAATTTGTTTGTAACCGTTTTAATGAAGTTTGAAACCTTTTTACATAAAAAAATTGTCCCGCCCAATTCATAGGCAGGACAAGTAGAAGCATTAATTACGCTTCTGCAATAATAGCTTCCAATGCAACTTCAATCATTTGGTTAAAGGTGGTTTGACGCTCCATAGCTGTTGTTTCTTCACCTGTCAAAATATGATCACTCACTGTGAGGACAGACAATGCGCGAGCACCAAATTTAGCTGCGATTGTGTACAGAGCAGTTGTTTCCATTTCAACCGCTAGGACGCCGTATTCAGCCAAATTTGGCAAACGAGTTGTATCATCATTGTAGAACGAATCACTTGTAAATACGTTACCAACCCTAGTCGGCATGTTGCGTTCGGTAGCTACGTCATACGCTTTCTTCAACAAATCAAAGTTAGCTGTTGGGGCATAATCGATATTGTTAAAACGTACTTTGTTAACGGCAGAGTCAGAAGAGGAAGACATCGCAATGATAATATCTCTAACCTTTACGTCTTTTTGGATCGCACCGCATGTGCCTACGCGAACCAAATTTTTCACGCCATAAGAGTTAATTAATTCATGAACATAGATAGAAATAGATGGTACACCCATTCCAGTTCCCATAACAGACACGCGTTTTCCTTTATAAGTACCTGTAAATCCTAGCATACCGCGAACATTATTAAAGCACTCTGGGTTTTCCAAGAATGTTTCAGCAATGTATTTGGCACGCAACGGGTCACCTGGTAATAAGATAGATTCTGCAATTTGGCCTTCTTTAGCTTCGATATGTACACTCATGTTCGTGTCCCTCCAGTTATGTAAGAGATAGTTGGACGGGCATCAAAAGAGACGCCTTTCGTATTATACCCTATCCTTCTTACATATCATAGCTAAATTATCACAATCCTCATTCTATCGTTAAACTTTCCTCCACACAAAGTATTCCTTCATGAGCGATAACAGTACCTCTCACACCTAATGGCAGCGGGAGGTTAGTAGGATCGTGACCGATTTGCATATTAGCTAGCGTAGGTTTCTGAAAGGGAACAATGATTCTTTCAAAAACTTCCTCCACCGTAAAGCTTTCTTTCCCCTCTTTTGTGGCACAAGCCTCCCAGGAGCCTAAGATAATTGCGCTCGCATCGGAAAATTTACCCGCTAAAGCTAACTGAGTTAACATGCGATCCACTTGATATGGCTCTTCATCTATATCTTCTAAAAATAATATTTTATCCGTCGTATCAAGCTCGTATGCTGTTCCTAGCGTCGTACAAATTAAGCTAAGATTCCCGCCAACTATAGTACCAGAAGCCGTACCAGGCACAAGACAACGAGAAGCTATACCAGGTGGATTTACGATTTCGCCCAACGGCTCTGCACAAAAGAATATCCGTTCTAAGTACTCTTTGGAAAGGGGGTCAAAGCCATTAACCGGTTCTACTGCTGCCATGGGACCATGCAGAGTAGCTAAGCACGCCTCTTGCATAAATGCCGTATGCAACGCTGTAATATCACTATAGCCAATAAATAGCTTCGGATTCTCTGCTATAATCGAGTAATCCAATAAGTCTAAAAGCTGTGGTGTACCATAGCCTCCTCGAAGACACCAAATCGCCCTCACCTCAGGATCGCTAAACATCGCTTCCAACTCACAGGCCCTATTTTCTGGTGTATCACTTAAATAGCCACCAAAGGAACGATAGCTACTAGGCCCTACCTTAACACGCAACCCCATAGCTTCTACCTCGCATATCGCCTTCTCTACCCGATTCCCCTCAACTGGACTTGCGGGCGCTATTAATCCAACGCAATCTCCAACTCGTAATGTACGTCCTTTATTCATGTACGATTCCCCCTAGATGTCTGATGGAATTGTTATTGTTCAAACTCATTTTCTATACGTATGAGCCGTATCAGGCCTTTTATCCCCGTTTCCTACCGAAAAATAACTGTGTCTTCAAAAAGATTTTTATAAAGGCTGAATGGGGAGGGCAACAGTGACAATCGTCCCTTCATTTTCCTGACTATGAATCATGATTCTCCCCTGGTGCTGTTTCACTACTTGATAACACATAGTAAGTCCTAGTCCTGTTCCTTTTTCCTTCGTCGAATAAAAGGGTTCTCCTAACCGATGCAAGCGTTCTTCTTCAATCCCGATACCTTCATCCACAATTGCTATGCATACCTCTAGCTCGTTTACATACACTGTCAGAAAAATATCTCCCCCACCAGGCATTGACTCGGCTGCATTCATGAACAAGTGCAGTAAAACTCGCTTCATTAAATCTCGATCGCAGCTTACCATGGGTATTTCTCCATAGAAATGAAAATCAATGTCGATATCTAGGAACAAGGATTGATTTTCTTCATAAAATAGCTCTATTGCTTCCTCTACAAGACTTGGAAGATATAGAAAGTCACGTTGTATTGGTTCAGGTAAAGACAACTGCATAAATCCATCAACAATCTGCTCGATTCGTTCGAATTCTCCTCCCATGATTTGCAGATATTTCTGTATCCTCTCATCTCTGTTTTCCATTTGCTTCTCCATTAATTTAAGAAAACCCTTTAAAGAGGTTAAGGGATTACGTAATTCATGAGCAATGGCAGCTGAGAGCTGACCTACTACCCATAGCTTCTCAGATTTACACAGCTTCTCTTCCACAAGCTTGCGTTCTGTAATATTGCGTACAATCCCAACTACAAATTGAGTTGAGTTTGCATGCTGAATGGGATGTAGGGCAATTTCGTACGTAGAGGTACCAAGCGGAGCGTTCAGTCTTTCTTCATATTCGACTGTAGATTGCTGTTGTACGGCTTCTAAACATTTATCCACAGAAAAAAGCATTGCTTCTTCTTTGAAAGAGGCTTGTATTGGCTTTCCAACAACTTCATCATATTCATATCCAGTAGCTTCTAAAAATGCTTCATTTACTTGTAACACAACGAATTGCTGATCTGCCGTTACCTTTATCAAGAAGATAATGTCTTTTACTTGATTCATCAGAAATGAAAACGTGGCCAACTCAGTTTGCATTGTTTTCCCTCTCCAGCTTTACGATCCTTTATTGTCTACTAAAAAACATCCTCCTCTTACATTCGCCCCTGTATATCCATTTTCTTGCAATCAGCTTTCTCTAAACTGCAAAAACGGATTGCTAGTCTTGTGTCTATGAAAAGAACAGTAATCTAAAGCTAAATAAAAGAAAGGGACAAGCATTTTTCCTCCGCTCATCCCTCGTTCGTTCGTATTATAATAATGCTTCTGACCATAGGCGAAAAAGAAGATGTGTAGAAGCTACGAGATTTTTCTTCTACCGAGAAAGCCTTCTTCCATCCCATGATAGTGGTTAACACTCCCCTCTCCCAGCTTCCAACAGAGGTATACCTCTACTCCATCTAGAATGGCCGGAAAATCCACTAACCCAAGCTCTATCTCTTTCACCTTCATGCCATGTCTTTCGATCGCTTCAGCATGCATGGTATATTCCATATGCAAAAACTCTATCTGACATTCTAATTCAAAAACCTCATGATCGGCAAAGTCATTAATCCCAATATGGTCAACATGACTTTTGACAATTTGCAAGCGGTGATATTTCTCAGAAATTTCGCGCTTTTGATCTCGTAAAAAGAGGAGTTCTTTTTCTAGAAACGGGATATATTGATTCGCTTCATCTAGACTAAAGTATTTCTTGCTCATACAGACTTTCTCCCTTCTACGTAATAATTTTACTTATAAATAACAACAGACTTATCACATTATTCATTTTTCTTCTAAACATTTTACATGAAAACGTCTTCTAATGTAATCCAAACAACTGTAAATACCTGGTCTCTATATGCAACTATTTTTTCTTGCCATCTTTGTTTTTCTCTCGCTACAATAGAGATATGAATAGTAAACAAAAACCAACTGCCCTCATGTTAAAATATTTATACGCCCACCTTTTTGTTGTGGACCCAAAACGTGAATTGGAGCTGGAGAAGCTCTCCTATCAGGACGTATATGATTTTATTCAGCAAATAAAACGTTTCACAAAAGAAAAACAACAAACGTTATCACTCTCTAGCAGCTTTCAAGAGCGAGCTATTTGGAGAATTGATACTTCTTCCTCCACGGAATTGTATCAAATTGGCAATCAATTAAGCCTTCATTATTTTGGCCGCCCTTGTAAGATTCCTATTGAATGGGATAAATCAGTAAAGGATGCTGCAGGAAGGTTTATATTTGAGCGAACCTATCAAAAGCCTATTAAAATCGTACAAAGCCTGTGGCAATACAATCAATTTGGCGCCCAGCATGTCATCGCCACTCTCAAGCATGAGCTGGCTCATTACCATCTGTGCTTGCAAAATAAGCCCTTTGCAGATGGAACACCAGAGTTCGTAGCCGAATGTAAACGTATAGGAGCTCCCTTATTTGCGGTTAAAATGCTGGAAGGATATCAGACATACTGCTCTGAGTGCGGCAGAAAGGCAGATATTTTAAAAAAATTGCGTAAAAAAGATAAAAGCCCTTGCTGTAAAGCGGCACTCGTATGCAAAGAGTATGTCATTCGTTTGCCTGATGGACGTCTTGTAGAAGTAGAAGTGTAATGTAAAGGAGAAATAAAATGAGCCGTAAAGAAATTGAGGAACAGATTATCCGACAATATCAGCATGATGAACATATGATGATTCTAGTCTTTGCACAATGGTGCATCAATCATGGACTTGATCCACATGAGCTATATCAGAGAGCGTATCCCAAGCAAGGTCAAAATCCATTGCTTAACCAAGTCATGGAGTTGACCGTTCCCAAGGAAGAAGCCGGCACGATTGAAAATGATACACTGCTTGCTATGCTATCCATGTACGAAAATGATGATCTTGCTTTCGTGGTGAGTGAGGAGATAGAAAGATTAGCAGCACCTAAAAGCTAAGAACAGATTGATTACTTACAAGCAAAGCTTATTGCTATGAGGCTAAAAACCTGAATGTGTGAAATGCGGATGATCGGGCGTACGTATTAGCTTGTCGCGTACACCCGATCTTTCTATTTATTCCCCGCTATATTCTTACATTTTTTCATAATCAGCTTGTTCTAACCAATCTACAATGTCCTTAACCACTGAATCTAGACAGCCTGCTGTAAATGGGGAGCGCAGCTCTGCCAACTCGACGATCTCCGTAAAGCTTTTGGTGCCTCCTACTTCGCAAATACGCAAGTAGTTTTTCCATGCTTGTTCTCGATCCTTATTTGCTAATTGCCAAAACTGGAAGGCACAGATTTGAGCAAGACCATAATCAATATAATAAAACGGATACTTGAAAATATGGCGCTGCTGATGCCAGTAGTTTCCGCGCTCTAGATAATCATTTTCTTCAAAGTTGTAGTAAGGTCGGTACTCCCGTTCTAGCTGCCTCCATGCTTGTTTACGATCCTCGGGGCTTGCTGTGTGGTTTTCGTAAACATAATGCTGGTATTCATCCACCATGCAAATATAGAGAATGGAGGAAAGACTATCATGTACATGCTCATATTTAAATTTCTCGGCATCCTCTTTAAAAAAGAGAGACATCCATGGCCAGGTTAAAAATTCCATGCTCATGGAGTGAATCTCTGCTGATTCACTAGTTGGAAAGATGCATTCTGGCATGGGGATGTGCCTACTGGAATAAGCTTGGAAGGCATGGCCTACCTCATGCGTTAGTACAACAACATCATGGGAAGTTCCATTAAAGTTGGCAAAAATAAATGGAACTTGTTGCTCCTGAAAATAGTCACAGTAGCCGCCTGTTGCCTTGCCTTTTCTGCTATACACATCAAGCAAGCCTCTATCTACCATCATTTTGAAAAACTCGTTCGTCTCAGGAGATAGCTCCTTATACATTCTTTTCCCGTTTTCTAAGATCCATTCCGGCTCCCCCTTTGGGACTGGATTTCCAGAAGGAAACAACAAAGGATCATCATAATAAGTTAAAGTCGAGACTCCAATGTGTTGTCGCTGACGCTCTTTAAGGCGGTTCACGGCTGGTACAATCTGCTTTTTCACTTGTTCACGGAATACGCCAACCATCTCTTGGTTATAGTCAATTCGTTGCATACGAGCATAGCCTAGCTCCACGAAGGAAGGGAAGCCCAGCTTATGTGCGATAGTTGTTCTGATTTTAACAAGCTTGTCAAATATGTGGTCTAGCTCTGCTTCATGATCTTGCATATATTGATATTTTGCATCAATGGCTTTTTTACGAATATCCCGATCGATTGATTGCTGATACGGGCCTAATTCGGGTAAGGATAGTTCCTTGCCATCAAATCCAACCTTAGCACTGGCTATCAATTTTACATATTCGCTACAATATTTATTCTCCTCCTGCAAATCATAAAGAACATCTGGAGAGAAGGTGCTCATTTGCTTTTCTGCCAATGTAAAATAAACCTTCCCCCACTTTTGCTCATGCTTCTCTCTGTGGCGGGAATGTAAAATTGCGCGATAGTATTCATTCTTCCACTCATCAAAGTAAGGAACCTGCTCATCGTAAAATTCTTGTTCTTTCTTATAAAAATCATCTTCCGTGTTTATGCAAAAACGATTGCTAGCGATGCTCCATGCGGTTAGGAATTTTCGCTGTAAGGCAAGTATAGTTGTTATAGCTGCTTCTTCTTGTTCATAAGTGCTTATTTCTGTAAAATTATTCAATTGTTCAGTAAATTCTTCCTTCAATTGGGACATATCAATTCGTTCATACGGAAAATCCTTACATTGTAACATGCTGTATTATCTCCCCCTTATTTAATTTGGATTCGGTTTTTAAAGAAAAACTCCTGCTTTTTGGCTCGGATCATTTAAAATTCACTGTCATTACAAAATTTCATTTCAATATGTCTATTTTCCTGCTATATTTGTATCATTTAGCCTATCACTCGTTTTTTATTACAATTTATACTTTCAGAGGATAAAATTTACTTATTTCAAAAAAACATCTTTTATGTTATTAATATGTATGATTAAACCAAGCAGGAAATTGTTATTATTTGTCGAATCTTGCAAATGAGAACTAATGTTCAAATATGGTATATGTCACCTATGGGAGGAAATGAAGTGACCGAACAATCCAAGGGTTTCGTCTACATTATTGGAGCTTTGGTAATCTGGTTACTTTTGCTCCTAACCTTTCAGTTTCTATTAAATATGAAACAAATCCAAGGGTTCACACGAAAAAATGTAGCCGAACATCAAATTGCTTTACTTTTAGAGGGTCCTACTTTCGATCAAGCTTGGAATAGCGCAGCCCTACAGACTATGTATAAGCTACAGGACAAGTATCATTTTGATCTAGAGATCGTTCAGGAAGTGGATAGACATAAAATTAAGGAAGTCGCATCCAATCTGGCAGAGTCAGGATATGATTTAATCATGGGTCACGGAATCGTTTTCTCTGAACCCTTTACAGAGGTAGCTGCCATGTATCCAAATACAAGGTTTGTCACTCTTAATGGTACGGCCAGTCATCCAAATCAAACAGTCATTCAATTTGATATGGAACCAGCCGGTTATCTTATTGGCAAGCTGGCTACCCTGATGTCCAAAACGAAGACTGTAGGCTTTATCGTTGCAGACATGCCTAATGATAGGCCTCTTGCGAAGGGATTAGAGCGTGGAGTGAAAGAAACAGACCCTTCCGTAAAAGCTTTGATCAGGTTTATTCCAGATTACAATGATACAAAGGCCGCAGTCAAAGCCGCTCGGAATTTAATGACTGAGCATAAAGCTGATGTGATCTACTCTGCAGGTGATAGTATTAATTTACAAGTAATAAATGAGGTGCAAAAACAGAATGTCCTTGCTATCGGATATATTAGTGACCAGCGTTTCTTAGCTCCGAATCATGTAATTTCAAGCCTCGTGCAAGACGTAGAGCAAGTGTATACGACCTTAATTGAACAATATCTTCAAAAAAGACTTGAAAGTGGTACTGTATTGTATGGGCTTAATGAGAATGTAAATTGCTTGGGTCCTTATGGAAAGATGGTTCCTCTTTCCGTCCAAGTAGAAATGAATCGTACCATAGAAAATCTAAAACGAGCCAATGCCCATTGATCATGGCTTAGGAGGGATATTCATGTCCCCTTTTCGCAACATGGGATTTCAGATGAAAATGATGTTAAGTTACTTTGTGATGATGCTTCTCATTGGCTCCGTTGCAATTCTGAATAGTTATCAGATCACCAAGGTAACCTCTGAGGAATCTCATTTAACGCAAAAGGTTGTTCCACAAACCAATGCTTTATTAGAACTAAAAAATCAATTGTATACGAAAATGTTTGCCTTACAAATGTATGTATCAACACGTGAACCGAACTATCTGGAAAAATATTATACCGTTTTTGAAATGCGAGATACGTTTACCATGTTGAAACGAAATGAGGAAAACAAGGAATTTTTCCAAATCATCGACCTTATTCATGAATTAGATCTTATTTTTCTAAATAAAGTTGATCCATTACTGAAAGCCAACAACGTAGACGCTGTTACCTTCGTCTTAACAACAGAAGTAGACCCTAAAATCGCTTACTTAGAGAAGTTCGTCAGTCTATCCTTACGAACGATTGAAACGAAAACATCAGAAGAAGTGCTAAACAGCAGCAAACGTCTAAAATTTTCACTCATTATTACATATACCATTTCGGTGGCCTCTATTTTGTTCGGCTTATTTTGTACCCTCTACTTCCGAAGGGAACTAATGCGCCCGATTCGCTCCCTCCTAAGACAGGTGCGGGAGGTTTCGAATGGAACTTTTGGTCAGCAAATTACTTACAGTGTACGCGATGAATTTTATGAACTAGCACAAGAATGTAACAAGATGTCACGCAATATTTCTCTCCTCTTTCAACAAGGAGAACGCCAAAATCAAATTTTGGCCCAAGAGAAGCATGTTCGAGAGCAAATTCTTGATTCCTTGCCTGTAGGGATCATTACCCGCCATTTTGTTACTGGTGAAGTTTATATTAACCGCAAGGCCTTAGAATTAGTACAGCTAGATGAAGAATCATATCCGCGTACAGTGACTCCGCAAGTCTGGGTATCAAAAGATGATCCAAGCATAGATTGTGATTCCGTTTGGTTTGAGAATAAAAAGATGGAGCTATTACATAAAAATAACTCTCCTTTCCTTGGCCTTGTTTCCTACGTACCTTTACGTGATAATGATCAAGGAAATATGGGGTGGATGGTTGTTTTATCCGACATTACCGAACAAGAACAGGTACAACAATATATTAACCAATCCGAAAAATTAGCCTTGGTCGGACAATTAGCTGCTGGTGCCGCTCATGAAATTCGAAACCCTCTAACAGTAATCTATGGATTTATTCAATTGCTGCAACAAAAGCTAACAAAAGAAGAACGTAAAAAATATCACCTATCACTTGTCCTGCAAGAGATAGAGCGTGTGAACAAAATTGTTACGGAAATGTTACTCTTGTCAAAACCCTCAACACCTATAAATCGTGAAATTCCTGCCTTAGAGCTATTGAACTCTATTTTTACCTTAACGAAGGGGGAAGCTCTTCTGCATGGAATTGAAATGAAATTTATTTGTCCTCCAACCATTTCGCTTTATGTTGATCAGGAGCAAATGAAGCAAGTCTTGTTAAATTTAATGAAAAATAGCATGGAGGCAATGCCACAGGGAGGACAACTAAAAGTTGTTTGCACGGAAACATCATCAGGGGTACGCATTCGCATTATTGATACCGGAAATGGTATCCCTGAAGAATATCTATCTCGTGTGATGGACCCTTTCTTCTCTGTAAAAGAAGGCGGGACTGGTTTAGGCCTGCCTATTACAATGCGCCTTGTGAGCAATCATGGTGGTGAAATGCAAATAGAAAGTAAATTAGGTAAAGGTACTACGATTACCATTGATCTTCCCCACCAACCTAAAAAGGCTGACGAACCAGACCATAATGAGCAGTAAGAAAATCACACCAACAGTTAACATCATGCACTTCAACAAATGAAGAGGGCGCTCGGTTAATCGAACGCCCTCTTATCTATCTACTTTATTTTTGTTTATGCTGCGAAATGAGATCCATTTTGGTGTCCCATACTAATTGACTTAAATCAACTGGGTACCTCTCCGGATTTAATTTACGCAGATATTCATCCCAGAACAGTTGATACTGTTGTTTATGATATTCTTTAGTCTCTTCAAGAGTAGGAGACTGATACACTAAGACTCCATCTTCATAGATCGTTTGCAACAATTCAATTGCCTCGTAGTTCTCCACGAATTTATGAAGATAAACGTGAACTGGATCAAATAGCATAATACGCGGCAAGCCATGGACCTGTTCTTCTGCCATTGCGATATAATCTCCTTCAGCCTTACCCGTATCCTTGTTAATTACTCGATATACACGTTTGTTTCCTGGAGTCGTAATTTTTTCTGGATTTCCTGAGATTTTGATCGTCGGGATGTAGTGGTCTCCTTCTTTCTTAGCTACCACCTTATATACTCCACCTAATGCAGGATTATCCTCCGCTGTGATGAGCTTGGTTCCCACACCCCAGGTATCAATCTGAGCTCCTTGCATTTTTAAATTGAATATCACATTCTCATCTAAATCATTGGATGCTATAATCGCTACCTCCGGAAAACCTGCATCGTCTAGCATCTTGCGGGCTTTTCTCGACAAATAAGCAATATCCCCACTATCTAGCCGAATGCCTTTTAATTGCTTTCCTTCCTTGCGTAGCTTTTCTCCCACCTTTATGGCGTTAGGTACTCCGCTTTTTAACGTATCATATGTATCAACAAGCAAAACCACATTTTCCGGAAGAGCCTTTGCAAATTTCTCAAACGCTTCCTCCTCTGTAGCATGGTCCTGCACCCACGAATGGGCGTGCGTACCCTTTGTAGGAATTTTAAACAACATACCAGCCCGCATGTTTGATGTGGCGTCAAAACCCGCCAAATAGGCCGCGCGTGCCCCCCATACGGCGGCGTCTGCTTCTTGTGCTCGTCTTGTTCCAAACTCCAGCAAAGTTTCATTTGGAGCGATTAAACGAATACGTGCCGCTTTTGTCGCGATTAAAATCTGGTAGTTGATAAAGTTTAGAATGGCGGTTTCAATTAATTGTGCTTCAAAGACACGAGCTTCTACTTGTATCAATGGCTCATTTGGGAAAATGATAGTTCCCTCAGCCATACAACGAAGCTGACCTGTAAAACGCAATTTTGCCAGCTCCTCTAAGAAAGCAGGCTCATAATTTTCTTCCTGTTCAGCCAAATACTCCAGCTCTTGTTTCGTAAAGTGCAGATTGTCAATATATTCAATAACCCGTTGTAATCCGGCAAACACAGCAAAGCCATTTCCAAAAGGAAGTTTTCGGAAATAAGCCTCAAAAACACGAATTTGATTGTGTGTACCATTTTTCCAATGAGCATACATCATGTTGATCTGATATTTGTCCGTATGTAACGTCAAATTCTCATAGTTCACAGCTGGCAGCTCCTTTATTTTGACACGACGGTAGCGCCCATCGCATTCTTGAAGTGTTGCAAGGCCCATTGGTGCCCTGTAGCCGAAAAGCTTTGCACGGCATCCTCATGAATGACCACTTGATATCCACGGTTATAGGCATCAACTGCCGTATGGAGTACACAAATATCCGTGCATACACCAGTCAAATGCACTTCCGTAATGCCTTTTGCTCGCAGGCGAATATCCAAGTCTGTTCCTGCAAAAGAACTGTATCTTGTTTTATCCATCCAGATAATACGTTCTTTATTTTGTTCGTAAATCGTTTGAATCTCTCCATAAAGATCGCGTCCATGTGTTCCACGAATATTATGAGGAGGATATAATTTTGTCTCCGGATGGTCAGGATCATTCTCCTCATGAAGATCAACAGCCATGATAATCTCATCCCCGTTTTGCAGAAATTCTTCGATTAACGAACGTATGCGATTCTCAATAGCTTGTCCAGGCGCCCCACACGTTAATGCTCCCTCATCCGCCACAAAGTCAACCGTATAATCAATAACAACTAGTGCACGATTCATCAGCCACATCTCCTTCCCGAAGGCGGCTCTTCATGTAAATGTGTGCCGCTTTGCATTTATATGCATCATTGTATGATGAGGACATACCGTTGTCAAACCAAGAAAATAGCCTGTTTTCCTTCAGACAATCACACCCCGGCTCCTAGTACCTGACACCATAATTTTTGATGTTTGGTTATGTAGATTCATGTAGGTACAGGTACACAACTTTTCATATGTGTCATAGACTGAAAAGATAATAAACATAGAGGATGTGGGCATTCTCATGAACAAGCTACTTGCAAATCAAGTTAAAAAGCATTTTGGCTTGACAATACGTTCAAGTAAAAATTTAAGTAGAATTTCAGCTGTGCATGTAAGTAAAATCATAACCGACCAAGGCATCTATCTTCTGAAAGGAAAGAAAGAGCAGGAGAGCCGTATGCGTTACATCCGTGCAGCTCAACAGCATCTGCATGAAAAAAATATTTTGATCCCCCGTGAATATCTAACAGTAAACGGACGGCCATATTTCACATTTGAAAACAAACGATACATTTTACAGGAGTGGATTAAAGGAAAAAGTCCCACTGTTTCCTCTCTGGAAAACATTGTAAAGCTGGGTAAACTTATCGGTCGGTTTCATCACCGTTCCTTAGGATTTTCTCCCCCGGCTGGCTGTAGAGCCATGGGGGCCTTAGACTGGGAAAATGAGTATCAAGCGGATAAAAGACGTATCGATCAGTGGTATAAGAAGCATCTACATTCTGATTCTCCTAAAATCAAGTGGATTATACGTTATTGCAAACGGTTTAGCACGCGTGCCGAATGGGCCTATCAAAAGCTACTTGCTAATCCTTTTTATCATGAATGGAAATCGTACCCAGATGAACAGCATTATCTATGTCATGGCGATTATCATCCTCGAAACACCATGTTTCAGAAGAGCACTCCTTATCTCATCGACTGGGAAGATATCCGACACGATTTTGTTTCCAAGGATATTTCCCGTATGCACTTTATGATCATGCGCAAGCATAAAACCTTTTGTCCCTCACGCTTTGAATCTTTTTTACAGGCGTATCAACAGCAAAATCCTCTACAGTCTCATGAATTAGGGCTTCTTTATATTGACCTTTCGTTTCCCCACATGTTTGAACGTTTTCTGCGAAAAAGCCTGTATAAGAAAATGAATACAAAAGAAGTGGCTTCATTTGTGAAGAATGAATGGAAAAAAACACTTTACATGTGCCGAAAAGCCAAGCTCTATTGCTGAGCTTGGCTCTCTCTGTTACCCTTTTTAATTCACCTCGATAGTAGAATTTCTTTTAAAGCCCCTTTCGTTATTCTTGATAAGAAGCTAGTAATTCAAAGACTTTATCCTCCCATTTACTCATTTTTTCTGGAGAGCGGAGATGTCCATTGAGAATAATCGTTACAGCTAGATGTTCATTCTTTTTCGTAGTAATATAGCCGCTTATGCTAGACACACCCTGTGATTGGCTACTCAAAGCACGTAGATTACCTTGAGCATCTGTGCGTTTTAACCTGTTTTTCAGTGTCCCATCCACACCAGCGATGGGTAGGGAGTTATAATATAATGGATATTCCTTTTGTCCAGCTAATTTAAGTAATGCATCGTTTAGTTGCCGAGCTGAAAGTAAATTATAGCGAGTTACTCCTGAAGCATCAAGAATGTCGTAGCTAGTATTTACACCCCAGGCTTTTAGAAGCTCCTGTGTAGCTGCTACCCCTGCCTCAGTCGTTCCCTTGCCCGCTTTCCTTGCCCCTATCGTTTTATTGACCATTTCTGCAATCAGGTGATCATCATTTTTATTCTGCAGGGTCAGGATATCTTGCAGTGCCATGGATCGCACTTGACCTAGCTTAATCGCCTCTCGTGTCACTTGTCCCAAGAGTACTTTACTAGCAGGCGATATCTTGATACCAGCATCCTTCATTTTCTGTAGAAATAATACTCCCGAATAAAGAGCCGGCTCCTCAACCGAAACAAGCTCCTTCCGTTCTTTGGTAGTAATTGGCAATTCACCAAGAAAATGAAAAATGTTTTTAGATCGTTCTTTTTTCAACTGAAAGGTTTGCTGTGCTCCCTTACCGACAGTGGACGCCTTTTGATAGATGACAACATAATTCGTTTTTGGCCACATATCAAAGATTACTGGATCGCCAATTTTTACTCCAGGCTTATAGGTAAGCTTTACTTTTCCAGCTTCACTTGTAAGAGCGCTGATTTTTGCAAGTTGCTTCTCTGTATCCCACGGCCAGCCCAAGCCTACTAACTGATGGTCAAAATAGCTCTGATCAACCAAAATATTGCCATTGACCTGTGTAATTCCTTTATCTAGTAAAAAACCAACTAATTGTTCTAATGTAGGTCCTTGCCCCTCATCATTTTGATGATCTGCACGTAGGGTTGGATCCCCGTATCCTTTGACAATGATATCTCCTTCTACCACACCATTTGCATTAGCAGGTTTTGACAGGAATACTTCTGTTTTAAAAGAATAATTCTCTCCCAAGGTCAAAAGAGCGCCAATACTCGTCAGCTCCTTACTAATTGTACCTGGTGTTAACAAACGATCCGCCTGATGCTCATACAATGTCGCTTTTGACCCTGTTCGGTCTAAGGAAGTAACGATCATACTGCCATGCACATTGGCTAGGGCCGGATCTTCCCACAACGGGTCAAGCAAGGCGCTTAACTCATATGTCGAATTGGTTGATACTTCAGCGATGAGTTCCGGTAGCATAGGATATTCGGCTAGCACAGTCCCAATCGAATCTTGCAGCTGTGTTGCAAACTTTGATTTATAAATTCCATTAATCATGATGGAGAAAGCTAGCTTATCGCCGTTCGCAGCTGTAACATACCCCGATAAGCAGTTTACACCGCCCATTGAGCCTGTTTTAGCTATTAGAGTATGAGCTGCTTTGGTCTCTCTCAGACGGCTTTTTAATGTACCATCGATGCCGGCAATAGGTAAACTCGCTTCAAATGCTTCTCGATACTCCTTCTTTTGCACATAGCGAAGGAGAGCAATCATTTGATTGGGAGTAATCAAATTAAGACGTGACAATCCTGATCCATCCACCTGCACATATGCTCCAGGAAATTTAGCCCCCCGTAGCACCTCGGCAATCGCATCTGTACCGGTATGCCAGCTACCTTTCCCTTTTTTAATAGCTCCCATCGTTTTGGTTAGCATCTCTGCATAAAAATTATCACTATCTTTATTCAATTCCAGTATGATTTCTGATAGAGGACGAGAGTAATGAGTCACTAGAGGTGTTCCTTTGACTAAGCTCGTTTTTTGAACCGATTTCTTGTCAATCAATAAGATCCCTTCTGACTGTAGGATCGACTGAAACATCTCACCGACATAAAGTGCAGGGTCTTCCATGGTAACGTTTTCTTTATAGGGAATGGCATCTCTACCAATACTGCCCTTCATGATTAGTTGGTTATGCCCAATCGTCCGTTCAACAGTGATCTCGGTCTCCCTGCTATCGGTCGTCGTGACAGACGAAATAACCTTTACGTACTCATTTACGGGTGTTATGCTAACAGTAGCTGGTTTACCGACCTCTTTTGCAGGCGTAATTACTAGTTCCATGCTATTTTTATGTAAGGATAATCCACTGATTTGTGCGCTATAAGCATACACCTCATCATCCCACATCCAAGCTGGTCCCAGACGTATATCATCGAAATAGCTTTCATCCACATACACCTGACCTTGAATACCTGTGATCCCTTTTTGTTTCAATTCAGACGCTATTTGGTGAAAATCTGTTGTTTGTAAGGTTGGGTCACCGTAGCCTTTTATTATTACATCTCCTTGAAGGACACCGTTTTGTTCCACTTTTCCGTCAGCATATATTTCGGTTTTAAACTGATAATCAGCACCTAATTCCTCCAAAGCAGCAGCCGCAATAAACAGTTTCATATTAGATGCTGGAATAAAATTCTTATCTGCCTCATGCTGATATAGGAAGGCTTCCTTATTCAGATTGTATACAGAGATTCCTGCATACATCCCTTTGCTTACATCCTCATGCGAAAGCTTTTCAAGCAACGAATCTATCTGACGGCCAACCATGCTTGCTTCCATTTTGCTTGCCAATGCGGTGACAGGTGAGAATACCAACTGCATGAGAAGCACCACTGTAAGCACACAGCGCAGCGTAAGACTGTTTTTTCCCTTCATTGCTTTCCTCCTTCTTCTTTATAGAGTAAACAAAGCCAAGCGTTGCCATGCATGTGCAGAAAAAAACGACGACCATACGAAAGAGAGGTCCCTTACCCTTAAATAAGCAAAAAAAGGGAAAACTAGAACCATAAATTCTTAACATACAAGCCATTTCTTACGCTACTGATTCATCTTATGATCATTTTTCTTACTCTTCTGACATTACAAACCAAAAAAGACATGGTACTGTAGGATCCTGTCCCCTTATACCATGTCTTCCTTGGTTTTCCGCTATGTTTCATTGTCCTTATTTCGCTGATTACCTGCGAAAAAATTGTAAAAAATGCAGTAGAATCCGTGCAGTTAATCCCCAGATAATCCGGCCATCTGCTTCATAAAAATATTCAGGGAGCTTTCCATGTCTCCACTTATAATCTCGCCCATTCGCAATTAGATGATACGGGAAATCCTCCCCTGGCTCAAAGCGTAGATCAATGTCAAAGCGATCAGGTATCGTGTCCAAAAGCGTTCGTAACGAAACAGTAAAAACTTCTTCCACTTCATCTGGGTTGGGAGCTAGTTCAGAGATTTTCCTATGTATAAACCCAACATAAGGATAAATTAGTAAGCTTGAAGACAAAACTAAAATATCTAAATCTCCTGCAAACGTGATCTTATCAGGATCAAGCCCCAATTCTTCTGACGTTTCTCGTCTAGCTGCTTCCCATTCATTGTGATCGCTTTGCTCTATATGTCCACCTGGAAAACAAATTTCACCCGCCTGACTTCTTAACGTGGAAGCACGCTTCTCAAATAAAACAGACCACTCTCCATGTTCATCACGGATCAATGGAACAAGTACGGCTGTTCTGCGTGATTCCTCCTGGCCTAAAATGCCACGCTGACGGGTGGATAGTTGTTTAACAACACTTTCTATCTGTTGGTCGTTCATTATATCTCCCAGCTTTCTCCCGGCTGCATTACTTTGCCCTGTATGCCTTTTTTGGCTAACTCCTTAACAAAAGCATGTCCATCCTGTTTAATTGGCGGGAACGTATCAAAGTGAATTGGAACGACTGTTTTAGCTCTAGTCCATTCCGCAGCCAGTAAAGCATCTTCTGGTCCCATTGTAAAATGGTCACCTATTGGCAAGAAGGCAAGATCTGGTTGATGCAGCTCACCAATTAGTCTCATATCGCCAAAAAGCCCTGTATCTCCTGCATGGTAAAGGGTTTTACCTCCCATTTGGATGATCAGTCCAGCAGGCATTCCTGTATAAATTATCTGTTGTTCATCATTAAAAACAATGCCTGTACTGTGAAATGCTTGCGTCATTTTTACAAAGCCGAATGGTAGCTGAACTTTTCCTCCAATGTTAAAACCCACCGTTTTGGCACCTTTCCAGTTCAGGTATTGGGCCAGTTCTACCATACAATAAATCGTAGCATCATTTTGTTTCGCAATCTGTACCGCATCACCAATATGATCACCATGTCCATGCGTTAACAAAATGTAGTCTACTTTTATATCTTCTGGCTTACTTGTTGTAATAGGGTTTCCTGTCAAGAATGGATCAATAATGATGGAATGCTGATCATGAGTTAATTGTACACAAGAGTGTCCATGAAATTGAATGCGCATTATAACCCTCTTTTCATCTGTGTAATATCCATTATTATACACGAAAAAAAGCGAGCCTGTCCTTATTTGTTCCGCAAATATAGCAAAAAGAGCCGTTTTAAAAACGGCTCTTCAGAATGCTAATCCTTGATTAATCTCTCATTGGTAATTGATTCACATAAGCATCAGATATAGACAGAAGCTCTAGAGTCTCTTCATACATTTTTCTGTACGGTTCCAGATCCACAACAGCTTCATGTGTCTTGATATTCGTAGCAGAACCATCCTCCAGACTCTGACCAGGAATAAACAAGATGTCATCATTAATAAAGGAGCCGCTTGGCATATAGAAGCGTTCGCCCAGTACATTATGGGTCGTATTGAGCAAGTCTTGACCAAAATATGTCGTGTTTGAAAGATCAAGCCCAACTAAATTGGCGATAGTTGGCATAATATCGACTTGACCACCCATATTTGCCATCGTCTTGCCAGTTTCATTGCCTGGAACCTTCACAATCAGCGGAACCGTGAACGCATCCACTTTATCGTAAACATGTCCTGTCAGGCTCTCAATAATTGGTTTCCCATCTTTACCCTGATCATCTTGTGTAATGCCATAGTGATCTCCATACAGAACAATAACTGTATTATCCCAGAGTCCATTTTGCTTCATTTTCGCAAATAAAGCTCCTAGCTGCTTATCTACGTAATGCTGGGCCTGCATGTAATTACCTACATTTGTCCCTTCCCAAGCTGGTGGTAGTGGAAGTGTAACCTTCTCTTGTGGAATAACAAAAGGGTGATGTCCCGACAAGGTAATGATCTGAGAATAGAACGGGCGGTTCTGCTTTTGATACTCCTCCAATACCCCTAAGGTTTTATTAAACAAAATTTCGTCAGATGGTCCAAGTCCAACAATATCCTCATATCCAAAGAACTCGGTATCATAATATTTATCAAAGCCCAGTCCTGGATACATTACATCTCGATTCCAAAAATCTGCCTTATTTACGTGAAAGGTCATACTCGCATAGCCTTGTTCCTTTAACATACGAGGCAAACTCGGAATCTCTCTTTCTCCAAAAGAAACAGACATCGGGGAAGTTCCTACTGGATAAATTGAGGTGTTGCTAATAAATTCAGCATCCGAGGTGTTTCCTTGCCCCACCTGTTGGAAAAAGTGCGGGAAATAATAGCTTTCCTTAATCAAGGCATTAAGATTTGGTGTGATTTCAACACCGTTTATTTTTTTATTAAGCAAAAAGTTTTGGAAGGCCTCCATCTGAATAACCATCACGTTTTTGCCTTTTGCCGCTCCAAATAATTGCTTAGGCTGCTGTTTTTCACGTTCAGCCTTTAGTTCCTTAATACGTGCTATATACTCCTCATTCCACACTGGAACCTTCTGATCTTTCAAGAAGCTATTCACTTGAAAGGTAATTAAGCCTTGTTGCTGGGCTTTTTTTGTTTCGTTTTGAATTCCGGCAGTTCGCTCTGCTTTTACACCCTCAAAAGAGAACAGAACCACCACAGAACAAGCTGTCAAAATTAAACGCTTGACCAAAGTCATGTCCACCTGTGCTTGAACCGTATCTTGTTTTTTCTTTTTCACGGAGCGATACCAGAGTAAGAAAATAACTAGATCCAGATAAAGCACAAAATACTGAGGTTTAATTAATGTAAATACACTAGAAGAAACGTCCTTTACCTGTCCGATTTGCATGAATGCTTGGTAGGTCATGATTTTTCCATAGTAGGAATAATACACAACGATCGCAAGCATAAAGCTAGACAGTAAAAAGTTAGCAATCGTATACATCAGTGTTTTTCGCTTATAAAAAAGCAAGGTAAAGATTACCACGATTAGCAAAACAGAGCTTGTTTCAGCCCAAAGCAAGTGAAAAGGGTTGCGGTCATCGTAGATAAAAATTCTAAACCAAAAAAATTTAGATAGGAGTAACAGAGACGTTATCAGAGAATATTGTTTCCAATTCATTTTTTGTAAGCCTCTCTTTTATTCTATTATCGGCCGGTCTACCTAGTATGAGGCATTTCCGACCAAAATATCTTACCACAAACCTGTTAAAGTAGCACCTATCGTATAAAGAAATATGTTTGTCTGCCCCGGAGGTTACTAAAGATAATCTCTGTTTTAGAAATCAAGACTATAACAAAAGATGACCAAACGGCCATCTTTGTATGGTCAGGAATCATTTTACATAAGAGTTCAACAAAGTTTTAAATTCTAAGATTGATACAAATTTACCAATTGGTGGTTAGGGTAGAAGGTTTGGAGAATTTGCTCCACAGGAAGCCCCAGCTTATCAAGTGTCGAGGCACCATACTGACTCATCCCCACGCCATGACCATTTCCGCCGCCATAAATGATGACATTTTGAAGATTGCCTTGCTCATTGCGACTTACTTCAAAGGCAACAAAGCCGGATGGTAACAGGCTGTAGTTCTTCATTGCTAGTTTAGCATCATAGTGAGAGGAATCACCCGCGGTTCGATGAAGAATGACATCTCCACCACCGGTATAGCTCTTAGAAGGACGGAGTAAATAACGTACATTGTAATCCTTCACTACCTTAAAGGTACCATTACTTCCTTCCAGAATAAGCTCCTGAATGTTTCCATTCTCACCACGTTTGCTCACATAAAGATTATATAATTCACCTACACCGCTGGAAGGAATGGCTCCCTTCACGAAATTCCCATCGCCATGACTGATAAATACTCCATTTGGATCAGCGGCAGCACGAGCAGCTAGATTTTTATTAATGGTATTTTGTAGCTCCCCTTTCGATAGCTCAACCTTCCAGCGGAAAAATGGGGATTGGGAATCTACGCTCACGATTGATAAATCTTTGACAAACGAAAGCATCTCTTCCTCACTTGAAATGGTTACTGGCAAAAATCCTTGTTTCTTTTGAGATTCCATGACAAAGCTCTGTGGAACCAAATATGGTACACCGCTTCCTGGAAATTGTTGTGTAATCGGATCAGGCCAAATTTCATGACGACCTGCCACCACTCCAGCAGATGATGAAAAGTAGCGTGCATCAACTAGCTCATCCCGATACTTCATGATGAGACCTGCTGTTGCCTCTACTGCTCTCGTCACTTTCGCATTTTCCAGGGTATTGTTGTAAACCTGACTCATCGTACTATCATCTACATGAAAGCCTTTTGCAGCATAACGATTGCTGTAGTAGTCGCTTAGAGCATATGTACGCGCTGCGATTGCCTGTGCTTTTAATGCTTCATCCCCGAAGGATGCTGGCATCTCACTCGGTACGACTTGAAGCAAATATTGCTCAAGCGACAATTCATTGATGATAGATAGCTTACCGAAGGACACAGATGGTTTAATTTCCAGCACACCCCGATATTTAGGTGTTCCTTGTGCTCGCTTGAGGCTTAACACCTCAGTCATTCCGTCTTTATTATCAGCAGGCACTACATAAAGACGTTCCGACATAGAAACGAGCGTTTGGTTATTAACGCTAACAGTTAGACTGTTTCCTTGATTCGTAATGTTTACAACTTGATTAGGTGCAACCTCAAACTGCTGATTCGTTCTTTTATCAATAAGGTACAAGCCCTCCGCTGACTTTGCTTGGAACGTAGTGTGATCAAGTGAACCAAAGCCTGTATTGTACAATCCTATGCGCATCCGATCTGCACGTGTTTCTCCCTCTAGGACCAACATATTGACTTGATTTTGTCCATTTACATAAACTCTGACATTTTCAGCACCGACACGCACATCTGCCAAAGATTTTGGAACAAGCGAATCGCCAGATAATTGATAAACTTGTACCTCATTTGCTAACGTAAGCAACCCCGACCGTTCCAATTCAATCGTTTTCTTTGCCGTATCCTTCACCATAATCTTCTCGGTGAGATACGTCCCTTGATTCATTTGATCCATGGATCGGTATGCATCTTTGTTACTAGCCACAAGCACAGGGGCTTTTAACTGGCTTGCCAAAGCACTCGGTGTGATGGCCGTTGACATGAGCACCACCAATGACAGGATCGAACTTGTTTTTTTCATGTTGTAGCTCCTTTCAGTTCCTATACAA